>JAPYTO010000068.1 GCA_029941865.1 Fuerstiella sp.
ACTACAAAATCCACCAATCCATCGCACTACCAGTTTCAGAACCGTGAACGGTTACACATTTTGCGACCTGGTCACGTAAATGGCATGAGGCACCTGCCCGCCGGGAGCGTGCCGTGTGCCAATCACGATAACGTCCCCGACTTCTTCGCCCATATACCGGCCACCTCTTGTGACGCGAATTCGTTGCGGTGCGAGCTTCTCAACACCGAATTGATGATAACTGCCGAAACGAAGTGTGCGAGTGTCGGGCCGGAAGATCTCGTACTTGAACTGCTCGACTTCGTCGGACTTCGGGTAGCCGTCAAACAGTTCGATATCGTGAACCGTTTTATCCTGTAAAAGCCCGATGATTCGTCCTTGCGTGTATGGCAGAGGATCGTAGTCGATCGTCAGTCCGCGTAACGTCACACGTTGGCAATCCGAGATTGTCAGTGCACGGGTCGTCTCGGTGCAGATCATTTCCACGCCATCAGCAATAATATCGACATCTTCCAGATCATGCAGATAGAGATGTTGCCGCTGATGTGGAGTAACGCGATAACGTCCCGGCGGTATAACGATCTTCTTCTGCCCATTATCAACGGCTTGGTCGATATGGCTCTGCAGGTCGAACGATACGCCAGCATCATCGGAATTTGCGCGCACTTCAGAACCAGTAAACAGAACAAGCAGCAGTGTCAATGTTTTCATGTTGTTGAACCCCCGTTGTGCTTCTCGTTAAATTCGGGTTTCTGCCGGACGGCGCGAATTGAACGATTTTCGACGCGAAATCCTCGGCCGAGATTACGTGTTTAAATCAATTTCCGAATGCTGGTATAGTAGCGATTGAAGGTCGTTTCGATATTCCTGGCACACGTCGTACCCGCTGAATTGCCTATTACATGTTTGTGCCGAATGTTGTTTCCACGGATTTCTGTGCCGTTAACGCACGCCTTTTTCGAAGACGTGCTACCCGAGTTGCCAACTTCGAGGACCCGATATGCAATCACTACATACTTTGAAAATCTGTGCCGCAACAAGCGTTATCGCATTTGGATTTGTGAATTCCGGTCTTGCAGGTTCGGGTTCTGCTGCCTCGCTCGAATCCATCCGTCAGAAGCACAAGCTGCCGGCGCTGGCTGTAGCCGTAATTGTTGACGGGAAGCTTATCGTTTTTGATGCGGTTGGCGAGAGAAAACTCGGCAGCAAGGTCGCGGTAACCCGCGACGACAAATTTCATATGGGTTCGTGCACCAAAGCCATGACGGCTACACTGATCGGAATCCTCGTCGATCAAGGAAAGCTAAGTTGGGATTTGAAAATCGTCGACGTGTTGCCCGATCTGGCAAAGAAATCGGATCCAGGTTATCGAGACGTGACAATCGACCAGCTATTGATGCATCGCGCCGGTCTGCCTGGCGAAAGCTACAAGGGCGTTGACCCAGGAGCTTTTCCCAAAGCACCTCGCGAGCAGCGAATGGAATACATTCGTCAACTGATGAAAACGCCACCGCAATTCAGACCCGGTTCGCGATTTCAATATTCGAATGCCGGGTACAGCGTTGCCGGTGTCATGGCCGAAATGGTGATGGACAGGCCGTGGGAAGAACTGATGTCTGAGTTCATATTTCAGCCGTTGAAAATGACTTCAGCAGGTTTCGGGGCGATGGGTTCCGCACAGAAAATGGATCAACCGTGGCAACACCGATTGCAGGCGGGGAAACCAATCGCTGTGCGCCCGTCACCGAGAGCCGACAATCTCGACGCAATCGGACCAGCTGGCAAGGTGCATTGCTCTATGGCCGACTGGGCGAAGTTCGTTGGCGTTCACCTGGGGGCCAGCACCAATCGAAAACCATTGTTGGCGCCGGCAACGCTTAAGCATCTCCACGAAGCTGGTTTCAACGGCAACTATGCCGGTGGTTGGACGATAGCCCAGCGATCCTGGGCAGGTGGAGCAGCCTTGAGTCATAGCGGCAGCAACACCATGAATTTCTGCACCGCCTGGCTGGCGCCGAAAAAACGATTCGCCGTCCTGTCTGCAACGAACTGTGCCGGCGATGCAGCCCGACAAGCCTGCGACGACGTCGCTTCGACAATGATCCAGAAGTACTTAAGCGACACGTCGGACCCGATTGCGAAATCGAATGCCCAGGAAGACAAGTCAGTTACTGTGAAGGCAAAGACCTGGTTTCGCCAGGTGCAGGAACAACGCATTCGTTCCTCGCAATTGAATCCGGGATTGCGGACGTTCTTCGCATCAAGCAAGGGAAAAGACTTCTGCATCACCTTGAATAAACTCGGCGATTCGAAATCGTTCGATTTTCAAAGCAGTCGAAAACTCGGCGATGGAAGGATCTATGTCTACGAATTGTCATTCGATTCCGGCAACTGGCGTTGGGAGATTGGATTCGGAAAAAACGACACTGTTAATTGGATTCTCGCGAAGTCACAGCTTTAGGCGTCTAATTCTGGTGTCATTCTGACGTTACTTAGAAAAGTACAATGTCCCTGTTTTGTGTTTTGAGAGCACTACTCATGCGAACGCTGACGGCGACGTTGAAACGAATGCGGGCCATGCCCACTGTTGTGGCGCTGGTCACCGTACTTCTGTTCTGTGCACCGTGCATCGCACAGCAGAAACGTGACGTTTCCATTGCGATGAGTGATGGTGTGAAGTTGACGGCGGTCGTTCATTTGCCGGAAGGTTCCGGCCCCTGGCCAGTGATTCTGGTCCGAAGTACCTATTCGCACGTCTTTCTGTCGCCACTTTGGGGAAATGCCGGAGCCCGTCGCGGCTATGCTGTGGTGCTGCAGCATACACGCGGTCGGTTCCAATCGGAGGGGGCGAAGCTGGCGTTCGAGGCGGATGGCTGGACGGACGGCTTGACCGATGGTGCCGACACCGTGGAATGGATCCAACGGCAGCCATGGAGTAACGGCAAGCTGGGGACGCTCGGAGGTTCTGCGTTGGGAATCAGTCAGTATCTGCTGGCAGGCACAGGTGTTCGACCGCTTGACTGCCAGCAGATTCGCTTTGCGACGCCCGCTATCTATCCTGGGATTTATTGGGGAGGTGTCTTCCGCAAGGCCATGATCGAGGACTGGCTGAAAGGCAATAAGTACTCGCCCGACGCGCTTAAGCTGTGGACGTCGCATCCGACCTACGACGACTACTGGAAGTCACGTAACTTGCTTGAACGGCCGGAATCGGCCAATGCGGCGGCTGTCCATTACGCCGGGTGGTACGACATTTTCGCTCAGCAAACGATCGATGCTTTCAACGCGTACCAGAGTTCCGGAGGTCCCAAGGCACGCGGGATGCAGCGAATTATTATCGGGCCGTGGACGCACGGTGCTCCGAATAAAACGGGTGAGCTGACGTTTCCCAACGCGGTCAACCCACCGACGAAACTCCACTCGATGCCGTGTTGGGAATGGTTTGACTTCCATCTGAAGGGCACTCAGAACGGCATCATGGACGGACCGCCCGTGACCTATTATGTCATGGGCGATGTCGAAGATGCTGCCGCTCCGGGCAATGTCTGGAGGACGGCTGAGTCGTGGCCGCCGTTTGAGGCACAGTCCTACCAATTGCATCTGCATGCCGATGGCCTGCTTTCGCCGAATGTTGCGAACGTCGCAGGCAGAGGCAGTTATCGGTACGACCCGGCCGATCCGACTCCCACGATTGGCGGCCCACAATTGACGATCCCGTCCGGTCCCAGAGATCAGCGGACGATCGAACACCGCGGGAAAGTTTTCAGCACACAGCCGCTCAACGTTCCACTCGAAGTGACCGGCCACGTCCGCGTACGACTGCACGTGTCCTCTGATTGCCCGGACACCGACTTCATCGCGAGACTCAGCGATGTCTATCCGGACGGACGATCTTTCAACGTGACCGAGGGCGCTCTCCGAGTGCGATTTCGAGAATCGCTGGAACGGGAAACGTTGATGAAGCCCGGTGAAGTGTACGAGATCGAGATCGATCTTTTCTCCACCAGTATGATCTTTAACAAAGGCCACCGCATTCGACTGCACGTTACGTCCAGCAGCGATCGTGGCTACGACCCCAACCCCAATACGGGTGCACCGCTGCGTTCCAGCGACGAAGTGCGTATTGCAACCAATACCATCCAGATGTCCGCAACTTTTCCTTCGCGGTTGATTCTTCCCGTTCCTCGGCCCCCGGAAGGCGTCGATCCGTAAACGAACATCGTCACAAATGTAGAACGGGTGATTCCTGCCGCGACTCTCAGTGAAGTAGGGCCGGTTCCCACCGGCCGAGTGTTCGCATGAGCTGTGGTTTTCACTCGCGGCTTCTTTTCAGTCTTCCTCACTATGCTCAGACGCAACATCGTCGACACCCGAGCGGAACAATCCCACGGGGAAACCAATACGCCTGACACAGCGCTTCCAGTGCCACTCGTGAATCCGGTGATGAGTCACGTCCCGCCGAATTCACGATGCTCCATCGCGTCGTCGCGAATCTCGCGGCTGCGGAAGGGTTTGGATTTCCGTACTCACTGGGCATGACACGAAGTGTATCATGCGGATCGCGGCCGTGAACACAGACACCGTGGAACGACGGCGTGGCGGGTGCATCCGTTGGTTGGAGCGTGTTGAACGGGAAGCCGACGGGCTTCCTTTGCCCCCTCACCCAGCCTCTCCCCCGCTTGCAGGCCGATTCGCAGGACAACGAACAACGCGGGGGAGAGGAGCAGACTCAGGGTGGCGTGGCCCCTCCAACGATCGGACGCACCTCGGCGTGCCTGTCTTTTTGGTGGGAACGGGACGTTTGCTGAATCTGCTGTTAGCATGTGACGTCGTCCTTCACATATTCAACTTCGGTCTGAAAGCGCGAATGTGTTTGAGCTGTTGTACAGACGCTGGCTGATGCCGTTCAATGCCCCGGTGCGCAATGCAGGTATCCGAAGAACGATTTGTATCCTGCTGTCGATTTCGCTTTTTGCGTTTACTGCTTCGGCAAATGTGTCGGCCGCGGAAGAGGCGTCAGTCGAGGCGAAGTTCTTTCGAGATCGCATCGAGCCCGTCCTGCAGAGACACTGTTTCGGATGCCACTCGGCCAGAGCCGAATCGGTCAAGGGAGGTCTGCGACTGGATGCCGCCGATCAACTTCGTCGTGGTGGCGAGTCGGGCGTTGTCATCGTGCCGGGCGTCCCCGCGGAAAGTCTGCTGCTGTCGGCACTCCGACATGATGGCCTGGAAATGCCGCCTGAACGCAGGTTGCCGCCGAACGTGGTCGCCGACTTCGAAAAGTGGATTTTGGCAGACGCGATTGATCCGCGCGGTGACGGAGAGGACGGTCGGCAGCACTGGGCATGGCGGCCCGTCAATCGCTCTGCCCCACCACAGATTGATTCTGCGTGGCCTCGCAATGAGATCGATCAGTTTATTCTGTCGCGTTTGCATCATGAGAAGATTAATCCGTCACCGCGTGCCGAGCGTACGACTCTTCTGCGTCGGCTGTTTCTGGATCTAACCGGTTTACCACCGTCGCACGAAGATGCTACAGCATTTCTCAACAGCCTCGATCAGAACGCTTACGAAGATGTTGTCGATCGTCTGCTGGAATCGCGGCACTACGGAGAACGTTGGGGGCGTTACTGGCTGGACATGGCTCGCTATGCAGACAGCAACGGGTACGAAGCCGACCGCGTGCGGCCGCACGCATGGCGGTGGCGGAACTGGGTGATTGACTCGTTGAATGCCGACCTGCCATTCGACCGCTTTACGATTCAGCAGATTGCGGGAGATCTGCTGCCGAACGCGTCCACGGATCAGCGAGTCGCGACTGGATTTCATCGCAACACGTTGGTGAACACCGAAGGCGGAGTCGATCGCGAAGAAGATCGTGTGAAACGCACGGTGGACCGCACCAACACGGTGGCGAAAGTCTGGCTGGGACTGACTCTGGGATGCTGCCAGTGTCATTCGCACAAGTACGACCCGATCTCGCAGAACGAGTACTACCAATTCTACGCATTCTTCAATAGTCTGCAGGAGCCGTTGATTCCCGCGCCCACCGCGCTAGATCTTGAGGAACACAGCCGAAAGGTCACTCGCTTCGCTGCCGAGCACCAGCCGTATCTGGATGCCATCGCAGATTACCGCAGCGCAGAGATGACCGGGTGGGAACAATCGCTTTCGACAGGTGGCCATCAGTGGCAGACACTGATCCCGGACAGGCTGACGACCGCGGCCGGAATCAGCCTGAAACTCGCAGACGACGGCGCCATCAATGCCTATGGGCCCAACAATGAGGTGGATACATACACGGTGGATGCGACGACGTCGTTAACGCGAATCACGGCAGTTCGACTGGAAGCTCTGGCCGACGATCGGCTGGGTGCCAATGGCCCCGGGCTGGCGAGTAACGGTAACTTCGTTCTGACCGCGTTTCGCCTGTTTGAAGGACCGGCCGATGACTCGCAAGAAATGGGTGACCGAGTCGAACTGGCCGCCGCGCGTGCTGATTTCAGCCAGAGCAACCGCGACATCACATCCGCATTGGTTGACAACGCGGACAGTGGCTGGGCGATTCATCCTCGGACGGGGATGAATCATGCTGCCGTCTTTACGCTGGCTGAGCCAATCGAGAACAAGGCCGGTACGCGGCTGACTGTCGAACTCGCGCACCTGCGGCATGCGGATCACAACCTCGGTCGTTTTCGTCTTCGGTGACTAACGCGCCGCGGCCGGTTCCGCTGAAACTGAACGACGCGGACATTGTCAGGATCATCAGGAAGCCGGCTGACGAACGGACTGGCGCAGAAGTGCTGCGTCTGATACGGTTCTATGGTTATTCGGAACCGGGGCTCGACCAGCTGGTGGCCGCCGAAACGAAACACAGGAAGTCGGCACCGCTCTCTTCCGACACGACGATCATGGCCCGCGCGGTTTCGGAAGCAAGGAACAGACAGGAAACTCGCGTCCATATCCGCGGCAGTTTCCTGAACAAAGGTGATGCGGTTGAGCCTGGCACTCCATCAATCCTTCCGCCGCTCGTAACGAGAAATGCACAGGCGGACCGACTTGATCTGGCACAATGGATCGTCGCAGACGACAACCCGCTGACTTCTCGTGTGATCGTCAATCGTGTCTGGCAGCAGTACTTCGGCCGCGGTCTGGTGGCGACGGACGACGATTTTGGCACGCAGGGCGAACGTCCGTCTCACCCGGAATTGCTGGACTGGCTGGCGACTCGCTTTCGCCAGGACAACTGGAGCTTAAAGAAACTGCACAAGCTGATCGTTATGTCGGCGACTTATCGTCAGTCATCACACTCACGGCCTGAGCTGCTGCAACACGACCCGTACAACACTCTGCTGGCCCGACAGAATTGTCTGCGCGTGGAAGCGGAAATCGTCCGGGACCTTGCACTGTCGGTCAGCGGATTGCTGAATCCGAAAATTGGTGGACCGAGTGTACGTCCCCCGCAACCCGCCGACTTCGCTGCGCTGGGCTTTCAGGGAAATGTTAAATGGTCAGTCAGCGAAGGTCGTGATCGCTACCGGCGGGGTCTTTATACGTTCTTTCAGCGGACCGTGCCTTATCCGATGCTGGTCGACTTTGACGTTGCCGATTCCAACACGTCGTGTACGAAACGAGAACGTTCGACAAGTCCCCTGCAGGCGTTGACACTCTGGAATGATCCCGTATTTGTGGAATGTGCTCAGGCACTGGGCCGACGAATCGTTACCGAATCGCCGTCGAGTGAGACGACTGATCGACTGCGGTTTGCACTGCGACTCACGATGTCCCGGGAAGCACAGCCGGCGGAGTTAAAGACATTGGTGGAGTATGTCGAAAAACAGACAAATCGCTTTCAGTCAGATTTTGTGACGGCGAAGTTACTGGCTGGAGACGGTGAGCTGCCAGGACACACAACGGATACCGAACTGGCGGTGTGGGTCAGTGTGGCGAGGCTGTTGATCAACCTGGACGAATTCATTACTCGGGAATAGCGTCACGGTCACTTGCCTCATGCAGTCAGTGACGACCATGCACATGCGAAAAACGTGGAGAGGGGCGAATGAGTTTCTTTGAACATGCCAGACGCGATTTTCTGGCCACGACGGCCGGTGGTATTGGTGCGCTCGCACTGGGTTCGATGCTGCACGCCGACGGACTGCTGGAAGATACGTCGCGGCCACTCAACCCTCTGGCCCCTCGACAGCCACACTTTCCAGCGCGTGCCAAGCGCTGCATCTTTATCTTTCTGGCCGGAGCGCCCAGTCAGATCGACCTGCTGGACCCCAAGCCGGAACTTGTCCGGCGCGACGGACAGATGCTGCCGGAATCGATCAGCGCAGGTGTGCGGCTGGCGTTTACGAACGCAAAGACGGCCAGGCTCAAAGGCAGCCCGCGCCGGTTCACCAGACATGGCGAATGTGGCACTGAGTTTTCTGATCGCCTGCCACATATCGCCACGTGCGCCGACGACATCGCGGTCGTGCG
Source organism: Fuerstiella sp. (assembly GCA_029941865.1). Taxonomy (GTDB): domain Bacteria; phylum Planctomycetota; class Planctomycetia; order Planctomycetales; family Planctomycetaceae; genus Fuerstiella. The sequence continues at coordinate 8,464 of JAPYTO010000068.1, forward strand.
ATCGATGCATACGGACGAATTCAATCATCACCCGGCGCAGTTGATGATGAACAGTGGAGTCGGTCGCCTGGGTCGGCCCAGCGTCGGTGCATGGGTCACGTACGGCCTGGGCAGTATCAGCCAGGAATTGCCCGGTTATGTGGTCCTGTCGGCAGGATCCGGGTCCAGCGGTGGGACATCCAACTGGACCAGCGGCTTTCTTCCTTCGACGTATCGGGGAATTTCCTTTCGCAACCAGGGCGAACCACTATTGAATCTGCAGAATCCGGCAGGCGTCTCGCGGGATGATCAGCGAGACAGTCTGGCGGCGATCCGAGAGCTGAATCGACAGCGATTGGAACTGACGAACGATTCCGGAATTTCAGAACGAATTGCAGCTTACGAATTGGCCTTTCGTATGCAGGCCGTGGCACCGGAATTGATCGACCTGTCGAATGAGACTCAACAAACGCTCGACGCCTATGGAGTAGCTCGAGCGGAACCGGAGAACCAACGTTATCGCGGGTACACGGGAAACGCGCACGCCGCCTTCGGCCGCAACTGCCTGCTGGCGCGACGACTTGTCGAACGAGGTGTGCGATTCGTGAATCTGTATCACGCATCATGGGACCATCACGACGGGCTGGACAAGGATTTGAAGTACAATAGCAGTGTTGTTGATCAGCCTGTCGCAGCTCTGCTGAAGGACCTGAAGCAGCGCGGCCTGCTGAAAGACACACTTGTCGTTTTTACGGGCGAGTTTGGTCGGACTCCGCTGGCGGATACTCACGAAGGCAAGGGACAGCAGCCAGGCCGCGATCATCACCCATACGCGTTCAGCCTGTGGATGGCGGGCGGCGGCGTAAAAGGCGGTCAGGTCGTGGGACGCACCGACGAGATTGGCTGGGCTCCGGTTGAAGACGCAGTCCACATCAACGACTTCCATGCGACGCTGCTGCACCTGTTCGGGCTGGATCATCTCAGGCTGTCAAAACGATTTGGTGGGTTTGACATTCGTCTGACAAATGTCGGGGGCAGCGTTGTGGAAAAGCTGATCGCGTAAGAGTCACCGAATACGCTCGGACGTGTCTCTCGTCCTCGTCTCTCGTCAGACGAAACGCTCAGCCCGGCGTGGCAGAGGCATGCATAGAGAACTAAAAACTGCTCTAATGCTTTGTCAGGCCCAGGTTATAGGGTTGGCGAGGAAAACGGGGTCAGGTACCAAAAACCGGAACGGCCCGAAGGGTGCTTCGCATTTTTGGTACCTGACCCCCTTTTCCAGCGTTTCCGTTTGGCCACTGTGCCTGCTCAGTCGCTCACATTAAACACAGGATATCTGAAATGGAATACAACGTTCTCGGCAGGACGGGGATGAAGGTGTCGCAGTTATGTTTTGGCACAATGTCGTTTGGAGGCGACGCGGACGAAGCCACGTCGGCTGCGATGTTTAAGGAGTGTCGAGACGCGGGGATCAACTTCTTTGATTGTGCCAATGTGTACACCGCGGGACGCGCCGAAGAGATTCTTGGAAAGCTGATTGCGGATTGCCGAGACGAACTGGTGATCACCAGCAAAGTGTTCGGCCCCATGGGTGACCACGCCAACGCCGGCGGTTTGTCTCGCCGTCAGGTGAAACAGGCTGTCGAGGATTCGCTGCGGCGACTGAAGACCGACCGGCTGGACGTCTATTTCGTGCACCAATACGACGCCGATACTCCCATCGAAGAAGTCGTCGACGTTCTGGATGAATTGGTGCGTGAGGGAAAGATTCTGTACCCGGCCGTGAGCAACTGGTCAGCCTGGCAAACAGCAAAGGCGATCGGAACCGCCGAGCGAAAAGACAAAGTGCGATTCGCCTGCCTGCAGCCGATGTACAACCTGACCAAACGGCAGGCAGAAGTGGAATTGTTGCCACTGGCCGAATCCGAACAACTCGGCGTCATCCCCTACAGTCCCGTTGGCGGAGGCTTGCTGGCCGGTAAGTACTCGGCCGGGGCCAGGCCGAAAAGCGGTCGCCTGGTGGAGAATTCGATGTATACGAAACGCTATTACGAAGACATCTACTTTGAGGTAGCCGAACGCTTTGTGGCCCACGCCCAGGAACGCGGTGTGCATCCGGTTTCGCTGGCGGTCGCATGGGTGGCGTCTCATCCCGCCGTCACGGCACCGATAATCGGTGCCCGCAATCCTGAACAGTTGCAGGCATCACTGGCCGCCGTTGATGTGAACATGACTGCTGAATGGCGCGCCGAGATCGACGCCCTTTCGCCGGCTCCCGCGCTGGCAACTGATCGCAGCGAAGAACGCTCGTAATGTCAGTGGTTGCGGGCACTCGACTCCGCAACGCCTCAATTCAGAAGAGTCGACGAACGACCTGTCGGATGCGCTGCCACCGTTCAGCTTTGAAATTGCTCGCCGGAACGGATGCACGGCTATGCGATACGCACGAGTGCGTGGTCAAGTCTTCATGTTGGGGTAGCCGAAGTCGCCAGACTTTGGACGACATAGAGAAGAACCCCCAAACTCGGGCGAGTTCGGCTACGGAACAACCCCTGTTCTTAGACTTGATGACGCACTAGTCCGTCAGTTCTTTGACGCGGATGTTTCGCCAGTGCACCGTGCCTTTTGTCCCTTTGTGAATCTGCAGACCAAAGAAGCCTTTCGGATACGTCCCGTCGTCCACCCAGTGAGCGGCCGGAACACCATTTATCCATGTTTTGACGACGTTGCCTTTCGCCATGATCGTCAGACGGTTCCAGCCCGCCCTGTCCAGGGCGGCGCGTGCATCCTTGTGTTCTTTCAACCAGAGCGGATAGAAGTATCCACCACAACTCTGCCCGTAAATTCCGCCGGACCAGAAACGGTCCCCGGTGATACCTTCCATCTCGGCCTGTGGTCCAAAGACGGTTTCCGCGTTCTTGCCGGGCTTGGTCTGAGCCCGAAACATTACGCCTGAGTTTCCGTCGACTTCCCATATCATGTCGCAGGTGAAGATGAAGTCAGTGAAGTTGACTTTTTCAGTACACAGGTAGGTGCTTGCCGATCCGGGGACGCACGTTCCAACCAGCAGATCGCCTTTGGCCTCAAAACTGCACGTTCCACCTTTCGGTGTCCAACCGCTCAGGTCCTTGCCATTGTACAAAGACGTGAATCTGTCGGATAAATCCGGCTCGGCGTCGGTGTTGAGCAGCATCTCCTCAGGCTGTGGAATGTTCTGTTGTGTCTTGTATTTCGAGTGCCACTTGCCCTGAGAAGGATCTACTTCACCCGCCGTGACAATTCCGCCAGCAACAAAGCAAGTCAATATTGCAGCGAGACACGAACGACTGGTCGTGCTGATTGATTTTTGTAACACGGCTATTCTCCAATGAATTTCTGTTGTGGAACACGTTTTCTCAGGCCGGCCGATGCAGTCATTCATGTCCAGACAACTTTGCTGGATGAACAGCCGGGACGTCGGCATTGTACGACCGACAGCGGGATTATTGGTCAATTTGCTTCACTCTGACGTCCCAGCACACCCGCCAGCGACGCAGCGATTTTCGGATGGCTGAGGTGCGGATCTTTGTTGGCGACGCCGTATTCGTGCAACGCCTGGCCCAGTCGTTTGGCGACTGCCTTGGTTTCCGGGCGGTCGTGGAAATTCTGCAGCTCGTCCGGATCTTCTAATGCATCAAACAGCCATGGCGTGTCATTGACCGAAATGATTAACTTGTAACGGGCATCAACGGCTGCCACCCATGCGGCGCTTGTGCCGGAATTGCGCAGAAATGTGACCGCTGGTTGCTCACTGTTCCGCGAAGATTTCGATGCATCAGCCAGTGCGGCGGACAGGTCGCGTCCCTGATCGTTGGGGTCGGCGGGCAGATTCAACAGCCCAAGTACGGTTGGTGTCAGGTCAACGGTGCCCATCGGCTGAGTGTAAACCTGATCGGCCACGATACGTTTTGGTTGACGAAGGATCATGGGCACGCGCGCCGATCCTTCGTACGGATTGCCTTTGTTCTGCCGATCGTGTTCGTAACACAGATCGCCGTGATCGCTGGTCATGATGATCAGCGTGTTGTCCAGGCGACCGGCTTTCTTCATTTGTTCCAGCAGGCGACCGATGTTGTCGTCCAGGCACTGAACCATACCAAAGTACCGCGACATGTCCTGGCCACGAAACACCGGATGCTTCTTGATCCCGCCAAGCCATTTCGGTGACGGTTTTCCACTTTGATACGTTCTGGGCGGCATGAACGGCAGGTTATCAAACCGGTGATCGTATGGAGTTCGCACGGTGTTCGGACCGTGTGGATCGGGGTAGCTGATGACTGTGAAGAATGGTTTCGTGGCTTCCTCATCCGTGATGTAGTCGATGGCCCGATCCGTCAGCCAGTCGGTTGAAAAGGTCTCACTGTCGGCATTATCAACATCGTACGTCGGCCGGCCTTTCTTTCGTGCTCCGACCGCCGGCATGCCGTCTTTGATTACGAACTTCTTCCAGTGTCCTCGATTGAACATGAAATCCTTGAACTGAAATCCGCCATCCACCTTTGGCGCCCACTCGGGTTTTCCATCGCCACCAAGATGCCACTTGCCGATAAAGGCGGTGCGATAGCCGGCACTATTGAGTCGATCGGCCAGCGTCGGTACTGATCGATCCAGGACATGGTTGTTTGTCGGAACGCCCACAGCATGTGGATAGCGTCCGGTGATCATCGCTGCTCGACATGGCGAACACACCGGAGACGTCGCGTATGCCCGCGTGCACATCACACCATCTCTGGCCAGACTGTCAAGATGAGGCGTTGGGACGGTGGCGCCCAGTCCCCACATTTCCGCCTGTTCTCGCGGCATCGATTCGCGATAGCACCCCAGCGTCCGAAAGTTATGCTCATCGGTCACAATCAGCAGCACATTTGGCGCAGCACTCGAAGAGGCTCTTGCTGTGCAGGGAAACAGGGCGAGGACCAGTAGTAACGACAGATGTAGATTGTGGCGTGGCATTAGTGCGTCTCAGTTGATGCGGCATAACCTGTTCGGCGATCGCACGGTTCTACAATGATCAGTGCCGTTCTTCCATAAAACTCCTGAGGATTCGGCCAGAGGAACGTGGATTCTCGACGATACCGACACGGGCGGAGGCACTCACCAAAATTAAATTCAACATTTGACGTGAGTGTGGAGCCGATCACGTCGAATCACCCGTTGGCATTCACCTGAAAAATATCTCGTTTAGCAGTTGGGAAAGATCGGCTGCCTGCCGCGCCGCAGCGGCTTAGAGCATTTCACGTGTTTTCGTAAACGCACGGTCTCGGGGGCCTGCCGGTTTCTCAGGCGGAGACGGGTGTTTCTAAGCCACACGTCAGCGAAAAACGCTGTCGCTCGCTTCGCTGTCGACGTTTGCCGGGAGGAAATCCTGGCGGGTTCGCTGAGATTCCTCGTTTCGAATATCCGGTCGTAACATCCACCACAACTGCGCTGCCGCCAGAAGGCTCCATGCTGTGTTGAATGCTGAGCGATCCCAGTACGTCCATTGTGGAAGATCAACTGCGCTGACGAGTCCCAAAAGCAAAATCCACGAAACGGTGCCCAGGATGACCGTTGCGACGAGTCGCAGCCGACGGACTTTGACCCTCAAACATAAGCAGACGAACACGATCAGAAACGTGGATCGCAAGCCAATGTTCGCGAAGATCAGACTCGCCCTGCGTCAGCAGCACTCCATGCAACATCAGGGCAAGGATATCGGCACCCAGAAGAACGGCATACTCGCCATGTCGTTTCCGTAGACAACGTCGCTGAAGTTAAAGAACACAGCGATGCAAACGGCTGATATGGCGCTTGCCAGCCCGCCGGTTTTTATGGCGCGCCAGAATCCCGGCGGGCTTACCGAAGGAGTAACCGGGAATCTGTCCAGATCGTCCGGGGGCAGGCGTGGTGGTGTGTAGGGATTTGTCATGCGGTTCGAAAACGTCGTGACGGTCACTTGTCATCCGAGCGAACGCGAAACAACACTGCTGCTCACCCATGCGGGATTTGTAGATAAAGAATCAGGGGACCGTCCCGTCTGAGGTTGGCCCCGTCGGTATCTACAATTCTTTACCCTCCCGTCTTTACGGGAGGGTCGCGAGGAACGAGCGGGGAGGGTCATTGAACGTCGAGGCGCGAATGTATGGTTGCGGTTAGTGAAGACCCTCTCCGGGCCTGATAGCCCGACTCTCCCGCAAGCGGGAGAGTGAACTCGTGAACGGAACTGCTTGCAGACCCTTCAATCGCCGTCTTTGGATTTGTGTCGATACCAATGGCTTGCCCCGCGGAAGCCGAACAAGTGATCGTGATTCACTCACCCAGTTCATTGGCGTATTTTTCAGCACCGTAGACTGTGCGCATGGCTTCTTTAATGGCGGACGCCGACACTGATACCGCACGTGCAACTTTGTCTGTGTACAGGTAATTGCTGGTCAGGCTCTGGATGTTACCGTCAAAAATGATGCCGACGAATTCTGCCTGCCGGTTGATCACCGGGCTGCCGCTGTTGCCACCAATGATGTCCGCGGTGCAGACAAAGTTGAACGGGGTGGCATCGGTGATCTTTGCCCTGGCATCGTGCCACGACTGCGGTAGCTTCCAGTCGCCCTGCGCACCGTGATTTGTTTCGTGCTGGAACGTGCCACCCATCGTGGTCCATGCCGGTACGGTGGCGCCGTTTTCCTGATAACTTCGCACCTGACCAAATGCGAGTCGCAGCGTAAACGTGGCGTCCGGATATGTATCCGTTCCCTGAATGGCGACTGTTGCCTGAGAGATTTTCGCGTACGCCTGACGTTCCTGTTCCGCCAGTTCCTCACTGTGTTTACGGTACGCGCGCAGTTCCGGTTCCATGATCTTTGCCAGTTGAATCAGTGGGTCGGCGCTGTTCGTGATGGCGATCGTGCCACCATTCGCGATGGCTTTGCGGGTCGCTGGTTCGAACAGTTTTGTACCGCTCACCAGTTGCGCCGCGCGAGCGCCGGGACTTTCGCCGGCCAGTACTTTTGCCACCAGTTTGTCATCACCGCCACGTTTTTCGACCAGCCGGGCGATCTCGTCGGCCAGCTTGACGCGTTCGTGATCCAAGTAAATCGGCGCTGTGGAAAACAGATCCTGTTCCAGTGATTCCCGTGCGCTGTCGCGAAACTCACGGAGCCGTTCAGTGCCCGGTTTTTGATCTTCGGCGGCCATCAGAACAAGCGTTTCGGCGATGTCATATAACCGTGAGCGGAATGATGACACGGTGCCCTGTGTGGCCGCCTTTTCCTGTTGCAGTCGAGAGATCTCTGCCCATGAAGTGGCCAGTTCGCGGGTCTGGGGGTTTTTCCTGACGGCGGCCAGCAACTGTGTTTCGGCCTGCTGTTTTCTTTCCATGATCGCAGGGTTCTGCAGTCCTCCGAGCATTCCCATGTACGCCTTGCGCGAGTTTTGCAGTCCGAACAGATCGTCCTGCGCCCGTCGTTTCTGTTCTGCACCACCAAGTCCGAACTGCTGCATCAGCACTTCCTTGCGGCGAATGAAGTTAAGCACATACGGATTCCGCACGTCGCGCATGTACTTAAACGCGTCGACGGTGAACAGACGCTGAGTGCGGCCCGGGTTGCCAGATACGAAGACCAGTTCGTTCTCTTCGAGCGGATTGTCGGCCCATTTCAGGTGGTGTTCGATCTTTGCCGGTTTGCCGTCTTCATAGACCCGGAAGAGCGTGACGTCCAGGCAGTAACGTGGGTATTCAAAGTTGTCGGCATCACCGCCGAAGAATGCAATGTCCGCTTCCGGAGCCCAGACCAGACGCACGTCCGTGTACTTTCGGTAGCGATAAAGATGAAATTTTGAGCCGCCGAACAGTGTCACCACATCGCTCCGCAGTCCGGTTGCGTCCAGTGACTCCTTTTCAATTTCTGCCATCACCGCCCGGCGAGCCGCGGCGGCTTTTTCTGCCGACAGGTTCTTAACCGCGGCCACGACTCGCGCTGTGACGTCTTTAATCGCCGCCAGTACGTTCAGCTCAAGATCGGGCGTCTTGAGTTCTGTAGCGTGATCTTTCGCCAGGTACCCGTCCTTGGCGACGTCGCGTTCTGAATTGGACAGCTTGAACAGCGTGTCGCTGGCGACGTGATGGTTTGTCAGCACCAGTCCGGTTGATGACACAAACGAGCCGGAACCGCCCACGTTGAATCGTACTGAGGACAGTCTCACGTGTTTGGCCCAATCTTTGGTTGGTTCAAACCCGTAACGTTCCTTCAAGTGTTTGGTGGGCAGGTCGTTAAACAGCCACATCCCTTCATCGGCACAGGTGATCGTTGAGCCGAGCGTGAGCAGACACAGGGCGGAGAGTGTTTTCAGGAGCATGTTGAATTCTCGTTGGACGCAGGACAGTCGTGTCGCCTGAAATATGACAAACTTCGCCCGCTCTGGCGAGTCTGCGTGGTTGGCTGTTGTCGAATGATGTGCAGGGGGAATATTCTGCCGCAAGAGTACGGGGCCCAGTGCATCGGCTCTGTTCTCGTGCAAGCAAACGAACGATCGTTGGGACGCATTCAATCGGTTTCCCGGGCGCGGATATCACTTGGCCTGTTTCCCGATCCTCAGAACGGATTTGATGGCTCACCTGTGGAGCATTCCGGCAAACGCGGTCCGGGAATGCCGGACGGGAGATATTTTAATGGATTTCCGGGTTCAGTGCTCAGACGATGGGGCGTCGAATCCGGTTTTGACAGTGTTTCAGAAATACCGTACAACTTCGTCACGTGCCCCGCCTCATTGACTGCCTGCCAGACTACGGACACGTTTTCGAAGTCTTGAGTTGGAACCTGCTGATGGCGTTTCATGTACGATCGAAGATCCGGCTGACTTTGCGGCGTTTCCTGTCCATGTCGGTCTGTGTCTTCACCTTCCTGGCACTACCTCAGCTGGCTCTGCCGACGTGGGTGGCGGAGGCAATGGAAAGTGAATGTCCCTGCCAGGAGGACGAGGAAAGTTCTGAAGAACGACTGGCAGTCGCTGCTTCAGAACGTCGCCTGCACGCGGGGTGTGGCCGCCGTGGTCTGAATCGGCCGCGCGAGACTGGCGGTTGTCTGCGGCGCTCCAACTATCTCGTGGATTGCTCGCCTGCAGTCGTTGGCCATCAGCTGGCCAACGGGCTTCGTGCGCCCGTGCTGATCTAGTACGCGCCAGCCTCAGGATTTGGAATTCGCGGCCGAATCGTTGCGTGCGCGTTCGGTTGTGGAATGCCGTTTTCGGTTGACGCAACTGCTTCACAGTCGTCGAATTTACCGTCAGGTGTTGAGAAGTCGTGGTGCAACAGTTTCGGATCCGACTGTGACCGTGGAGATCATGCTCATGCAAAAACTCGTCGAAGGTATTCACCAGTTTCAGAATGGAATCTTCAGTTCCAAACAGCGGTTGTTTGAAACGCTCGTCGAAGGGCAACATCCGCTGGCGTTATTCATAACCTGTTCGGATTCGCGGATCGATCCCTCTCTGCTGACGCAGACCGAACCGGGGGAACTGTTCATCCTGCGAAATGCCGGAAATATCGTTCCGCCTTATGGGACGATTAATGGAGGCGAAGCAGCCACCATTGAATTCGCGGTGAGCAACCTGGGGGTCAGGGACATCGTGGTCTGCGGGCATTCGCATTGCGGAGCAATGCGAGGTCTGCTCTCGCCGGAATCGCTTGACGATCTTCCGGCTGTCCGCAACTGGTTATCCTACGCCGATGCCACTCAGCGCATCATGCGGGAAAACTACCAACACATTTCGGAAGCGACGGCCAGGCTGACGGCAACGGTCGAAGAGAACGTGCTTGTGCAGCTGGAGCACCTGCGGACTCATCCGTCGGTCGCGGCCGCATTGGCAAGAAAGGCACTCAATATTCATGGTTGGGTCTACAAGTTCGAAACCGGTCAGGTGTTTGCGTATGGCCCGCAGGCTGGTCAGTTTGTGCCCGTTGAAGGAAAGGGTTTCACGGCGCCAGCCGCTACTCGCGAATTGCCGCCTATTTGAGGATCATTGGGATGAACTTCACGAATGAATCGTCTGCCGATCTGTGCCGGATTATGTCTGGCGCGGTTCGATTCAGGCTGGCTGGTTCATCAGGACTGTTCGTTACATTCGGCTTGCGCCGCATATCGCCCCCGTTTGTCTCTCACAACATCTGTGCTCCGCGGGGGGCTCGCTGTCGTCGGATGTGTCTTTCTCATCGTCGCTGCCGTTCTTTTGATCTATACTGTGCCCCGAGTATTTTCGCGTCGCATACGGTCTAACAGAACCAGCCTGATCCGGTTAATTCTGATGTCGGAGAAGAGAACGTGAAGCTGCTTCGTAAAGCACTGCTGGACGGATGTTTTCTACTGGATCTGGACCAGCGGGACCTGCCGTCTGTTTTTCATCAGGTCGTGAAGTATCTTGTAGCGCGCGGCACGGTCGTGGCGACTGAGGCAGACGCGCTGGAGGCGTCGCTGAATCAGCGCGAACAGCAGATGTCGACGGCGATTGGAAATGCTGTTGCTGTTCCCCATACGTATCTGGATGCCGTGCGTGAACCTGTGACTGTCCTGGTGCGGCTGGCGCATGCCTTGAATCTGAATGCACCGGACAGCGTGCCTGTGCGATTTGTGTTTGTGCTGCTGGGGCCGAGCGGGGCTGCGGCACAGCATCTGGACTCGCTGGCCAATATTGCACGGCTGGTGGCAAATGAGGAGTTTCGTTACGACGCTGGTGTCGCGAAGACCCAGATTGATCTGTTGGCGGCGCTGGATCGATTTGATCTGCGAACGGCACCACGACCTGCGCAGAAGAAAAAGAAGACGGACAGTCTGGCATACACCGGTCGGCTTTTTGGCGGATTGATTCAGGACGTACGTCGAAGGATTCCTCACTACGCCAGTGACTTCCGCGACGGACTTCACTCCAAAAGCGTGGCATCAACGCTGTTTCTGTTTTTCGCCTGCCTGGCACCTGCTGTCACGTTCGGCGGCATCATGGCCGAGTTAACCGATAATCACATCGGCGCGATTGAAATGATTGTTGCGTCGGCCTTCTGCGGCGTGACCTATGCTCTGTTTTCCGGACAGCCACTGATCATTCTTGGCGGCACCGGGCCGTTACTGGTCTACACCTGGCTGTTGTACGTTCTTTGTGGCCAGTTGGAACTGGAAGGATATTTCCTGGAAATCAGGGCCTGGGTTGGACTGTGGACGGGGCTGCTGCTGATTATTCTGGCGGCCACGGATGCCAGTTGTCTGGTCAAATATTTCACGCGGTTTACGGATGAGATTTTCGCGGCGTTAATATCGATCATCTTCATTTACGCAGCGGTCGAGGCACTGGCGACGATTGTGTCTGACGTTTACCAGGTTGAGCGCACCAGTCATGACCTGGCACTGGTTCCGCTGCTGCTGGCCATGGGGACGTTTCTTGTGGCTTTCGGTCTGTCTCGATTTCGCAGCAGTCGCTACCTGCTGCCCACGGTCAGGGAATTCCTTGCAGACTTCGGTCCTACGCTTGCGCTGGGGGCGATGACAATTGTCGCCGTGACGTGGTTTCACGATGTTCAGACCACAACTCTGCCTGCCCCCGATGCGATTCAGCCTACGATCGACCGATCATGGCTGATCAACCCGCTGACCGCACCGCGGTGGGTGTGGTTCGCTGCGGTCGGACCGGCGATTCTGGCAACGCTGCTTGTTTACCTGGATCAGAATATCACCGCGCGGCTGATTAACAGTCCCGATCATAAACTTCAAAAAGGCGAAGCGTACCATTTCGATCTGGCCCTGATGGGCGTGCTGATCGCTGTGTGCTCGCTGTTCGGATTGCCATGGCTGGTGGCTGCAACGGTACGTTCTCTGAATCACGTGCGCAGTCTGGCAACTGTGGAAAATGTCGTGGACAGGGGTGGCGATTCTCGTGAACGAGTGCTGCACGTCCGCGAAACCCGAGTCACCGGACTGGCGATTCACCTGTTGATCGGACTGTCCGTGCTGGCATTGCCGCTGCTGAAAACGATCCCCATGGCTGTGCTGTACGGTCTGTTTCTGTTCATGGGAGTTGTTTCCATGACAGGAAATCAGTTTTTTGAACGTCTGCGACTGTGGCTGATGGATTCCTCGCTGTATCCGTCGTCGCATTACATGCGACGTGTTCCGACCTGGACGATTCACAAATTCACGTTGCTGCAACTGGTCTGCCTGATTGTGCTTGGTCTGGTTGAAGTGTCGCCGCTGGGGATTCTGTTTCCGCTGTTTCTTGTGCTGCTGGTTCCCGTGCGAATTCTGGCCGGACGTTTTTTTACGCCGGAGGAACTTGCGGCACTTGATGCGGAAGAAGAGCCTGAAGAAGAAGAAACTCACTGGGCGTGATCAGCAGGCAGCCACGCTACAATGTTGTTTGAGCATAAGGCGGTGGCAGTCGATTTTCGCCAGGTGCCCCGTAATGACAACCACTCTAAAGAGTATGAGCATTCGTGGGCTGGTTGAGGTACAATCCGCCAGCAGCCAGACAGGAGAGCCGGCATGTTAAGCATCCTTGGGTCTATGAACCCGTTTCAAAGAGGTATTAATCGGCGTACCGCCATGAGCATTGGTGCTCTGGGAGCGGTTTCGCTGAGCTTGCCGGAGCTGCTGTACCACCAGTCACGGGCGGCCAGCGATCAATCGGCAGGCTCAACATTCGGCCGCGCGAAACGCATCCTGTTGGTGTATCTGCAGGGAGCCGCCTCTCAGTTTGAGACATGGGATCCCAAGCCCGCAGCGCCGGAAGGTATTCGTGGCAAGTGGGGTGCCATTCAGACGTCCGTTCCCGGGACTGCCATCAATGAACAACTTCCGAAGCTGGCCGTGTTGGCCGACCGTCTGGGGATTGTGCGGTCGATGACGCATCCCAGCAACAATCATTCCAATCTCTATACGCTGACAGGATACGCCGCCACCGATTTTTCGAGTGAAACAAATCCGTTCGACAATCGGCATCACCCATTCTTCGGCAGCGTGCTGGACTATCTGGAAGACCAGGAGGCTCCGCACGTCACTCCGGAGCTTCCACGCAACATCGGACTGCCGTTTCGTTTCAGCACGTACGCGCCATTCAGTCGACGGTCCGGTCCGTACGGAGCATTCCTGGGACATGGTTACAATCCCGTGTGGACTGAGTTCGACGGGAAGGCCACCAAAACCGCAAACCGAGTTTCTTTTTTTAGACGATTAGCTGGCGTGGACGTTCAGGATCCCTATTTGGGTATCACTCCCGAAAGCCGGCTGCGTGTCTCAAAGGCGGCGCAGTTGCAACGCGGATTGACACTCGACCGATTCGATAAACGACGCAGCCTGCTGCAGCAGTTCGACGACGAACAACGACGAGTCGGAGAAAGCGAATCCGCTCAGAGTCTTGATCGTTTTCAGGACATGGCGTTTTCGCTGATCACTTCGGAAAAACTTCGTGATGCACTGGATGTCGGTCAGGAGCCGATGGCTTTGCGGGAGAAGTACGGCATGACACTGTTCGGTCAATCCGCTCTGACCGCGCGGCGTCTGTTGGAAGCCGACTGTCCTTTGGTGTCCGTTTTCTGGGACGAATACAAGATCGTCAACACAGCCTGGGATACCCACTTCAATCACTTTTCTCGGTTGGAAAATGAACTGCTGCCCGGGTTCGATGCCGGGATGAGCAGTCTGCTGCTGGACCTGGAAGATCGAGGACTGCTGGACGACACGTTGGTGATGTGTCTGACGGAACACGGTCGCACGCCGAAAATCGACAACCTGAATCGAGGTGGTGGACGCGGACACTGGTCACAGGCCTATAGCGTGATGCTGGCTGGCGGAGGTATCCGCCCCGGAACGGTTGTGGGCGCATCAGATGACCAGGGGGCATTCGTCAAAGAACGCCCCGTCAGTCCCGAAGACATCCTGGCGACCATGTACCATCTGAAAGGCATCGCTGCGGACACGACCATTCCCGATCGATTCGGCAGACCCGTCCGGCTGACGGAGCACGGTCAGGTCATTGCCGAATTGGTCTGACCACGCGATGTTTCCGACGCGCCATATCCGGGTCGGACGGGTGAACGACGGATGATATCTGTTTTTTTTGCGGTCCCCGGCGGCCTCTATTCGCCAGCGCATGCCATTGCAATCATGAATACAGAATTCCACACTTGACTCTTAATACAAGCCTGTCTATAGATAAAGACATGCTACAGATTGCGGGTGACAAATTGCGGGGCCACCTGGAGACTCTTGTTCTGTCCTCTCTGGAACAGGGTGTGGCTCACGGTCTGGAAATCGTTAAACGAGTGGACGCCGCTGGTTCCGGCGCATTGAAGCTCAAGGAGGGCTCGCTGTACCCTGCTCTGTACCGTCTGGAACAGGCAGGCTTCGTGAAAGCGCAGTGGGAGGGTGAAGGATCGGGTCGGCGTGGAGCCAGACGCCGGCTTTATCGACTGACCCGAAAGGGCAAACGTCAGTTGAATCTGGGTCGGCAGGAATGGGTCGACTTTGTCACAGTCATGAATGGTGTACTGGGAGCCCCGGCATGAAAGAACTCATGATCCACGTGGAGAAAGCCGTTCGTCCGCTGCGTATTACTCAGGGGCAGAGAGGCGCGATCCGCGAAGAACTGCTGACTCATCTGCAGGGCATCTACGATGAGGAGCTCGAACGGCACGGTGACAGCAGCGCCGCTGTGCAGGCCGCCATCGAGAGATTCGGTCCCGCTGAAGAGATTTCTCGCAACCTGCGTGGCTCTTTGCCCTGGTATTCCTCAGCTCTGGCGTGCGTTCCGTGGTGTGCCCGCATGCGAACCTGGCCGGAGTCAACGGGGAGAATCGCATGGAGAGCCTGGATGACGGGAATCCTGTTCTGGGTGATTGTCGGGATTCCCTGGTCCTGCGTCCTGGTTGCCACTGACCGGATGTCTGGTGGTCGAGCGATCGGATTGTGGTTTCTGCTGGCGTCTTACAGCGTCGTCTTCTTTGTGCCGTTTGTGGGCATGTTTGGCTGCATTCACGGTGTCTACGGTCAGCTCAGATCGACTCGCCGTGCAGTGCTGTTCGCAGTTGTCGGCTGTTTGGTCCAGCTTGGAATCTACTTCCTGATCAAGCTGTATGTGAAGCCGACACTGCCACTGGGGGTCTTTGTGATTCCCTTCCTGGCGCCGCTCATCGTATTTGCGACTGCACGCAGCAGCGGTCTCATGAAATTAGTCCGCACCGATACTCAGCGAGGCGAACGCGCCGGCGAATGGGAGCAGCTCAGCCTTTCGGGCGACTGAGCCACCGCGTCGATCTCTGCCTGTCAGCAGTAGACTTTATGATTCGGCTGGCTGCTGTTCACTGCAGGTGCCCTCCCCTGTCGGAATCTCACAACGGCTTGAGGGACGCAGATCAGCCGAATAGTTCGGTCAGTGGCTGCCCATTATGCATGACCGGTACGGGGCGACCGAAGGCGTCGTGTATTCGTGTTTCCGGAGCGATGCCAAGGGCATGAAAGATGGTGGCGGACAGAATTTCGGGACTGACAGGATTATCGGTTGGGTAGCCCGCGTCTTTGTCAGACGAACCGTACGTGATTCCGCCACGAATTCCGGCTCCCGCCAGAACGGCTGGGAAACAGTGGCTCCAGTGTCCTCGGCCCCATTGAGCATTGGCCGGTTTCGGCGTGCGTCCCATTTCCCCCAGGCAAACGACCAGTGTTTCGTCCAGTAACCCACGATCGCTCATGTCTGTCAGCAGCGCTGAAAGTGTCTGATCAAGACCGGGCAGCAAATGTTTTCCCACGTCGTGAGATCCGGTGTGGCTGTCCCAGCTGTATCCGTCAGGGCAATCCCACAACACCGTGACAAATCTGGCACCGGCTTCCAGCATACGACGTCCCATCAATGCCGACTGTCCGAACAGATGTCTTCCATATCGCTCACGCAGTGCAGCAGGCTCACGGCGGATATCAAAGGCGGCCCGCATCTTGTCTGACGTCACAAGGTCCACAGCACGGGCCTGGGTTCGACTGTAATCCGCCACAGACCGCGCCTGATCCAGTTGTCGACGCGCTGCATCGAACTGTTCCAGCAGTCCGACACGGCGCACCGTTCGGTCCACGGTCAGGTCGGCCTGCACGTCAAGGCCACGAATACGGAAGTCGAGTTCCCTGTCAATACAATCGCGGAAGTACGGGTTGTCATCCTTGTTGCGTTTCCTGATTCTGGTGGCCAGCGGATTGAACGAGCGGCCCAGCCAGCCGGCGTACTGACCGGATCGATCGTAGCCCTGAATGTGCCCCAGAGGATTTGGCAGATAGACGTAACTCGGAAAGTCGCGCTGCTGACCCGAAGACTTCGCAGCATCGGCGCGGTGATCGAGATATTGCACGACGGAGCCCATGGCCGGCCAGTCCTTGTCCGTCGCATCGACGTTGGCCGCACCTCGATCCGCCGGCGGCAGTGGATGGCCGGTCTGAATGTAATGACACGCATTGTGATCATTGTGCGGATGTGTCATCGTGCGCAGCACGGCATACCTGTCTGACATCGCCGCCAGCTGCGGAAGCTTCTCACAGATCCGCAGCCCCGGTGTGCGGGAAGCGATGGGCTGATAAGGGCCCCGGATGCCGGTTGAAGCATCCGGCTTCATGTCGAAGGTTTCCAGCTGGCTGGGGCCGCCAAACAGGAACAGAAACATGACCGACTTCGCCTGCGGCTGTACAACATGGCCAGCATCTTCTGCCGCCAGCAGAGAGTTCAGGCCTGTGCCCAGCAGCCCCGCTCCTGCGGCCTGCAGCAGATCCCGACGTGAATATCCGTTGCAGAGTTGTTTCGGCTGTCCTTGAATCGTAAGCATCACATCACCCTGAGAGGACTGGGCTGTTGATTTCAGACGCACCGCAGGCGCGTCAGGATTCCTTGTGTACCCTGAGGCCGCGAGCTGCAGCATAGCAGGTGTCCGGCCGAATTTCGATCATTTCCAGGCGGCGGCGTTTGCGAGGGTGCAATGACGGATTGTGGTTTCGGACTGGTGGATGGCCTGGACTGAGCTTGCGAAGGAGACTCAAACCGGCACTGCCGGCCCCAGGGTTTCACTCGTACTTCGCTCCAACCCCGGCCACACTCTCCAACTTTACAAACATTTGCTACTGCACCCGTTTGCGATTGCCGTTGGCAGCGAATGAGTCTGGTGGAAGCCAACTTCATGGTTGGTTGGTTCACCGAAATGATCCGATGAACCAACCAACCGATCTCAAGACATTTCAGCTTACTTCACTTCACGGAGACGCGGACACCGGGCGAAGTGACATGAATTGTTAACGCCAGACGCGCACGTGATAAAATCCGTCAGGGCCCTTAAGCGTTGCCTGTGCGACTAGTTGGCCACTGCCGACGCAGGTGACGACGCGACCGCTCATGCTGAAGCCGACTCCCACGAACGTTCCCATGGGAGCTCCGCGGACGTGGCCTTTAAAACGACGCGCCACCATCATCTTCGCCTCGGTTTCCGCCCACACCTGCAACGGCGACTTTGGGGGGTTCACGTTTTCGGTGGCCTTCGGGGCGGCGTTCGCTGGCGTGGTGGTTGCCGGCGTGGTGACAGTTCGGGTCGTCACTATCCGGGTTACCGGACGGTAAACAATATGTCGGGATCGCCTTTTTGCGGCGTTAACGGGTGTTACAGCGACCAATACAGCCACCAGCAACAGGAACGAGCGAATCATCTTCTTGAAACTCCATTTCTCAGGGATGTGGGCGAACCTCTGCCGCCAAAGACGCGGGACCCTAGTGAACGCTTCCCTGTCTGACCAGTGCCCCAACTCTGCCCACTGCGAAAGAAAGCCACAATCCGATTTTCACCCAGGCACGTTCTCATTCAGAGGAACGGATTCACTCGACACTTGGTCGTGCGCTGCGCTCAATGCGACACGAATTGCGTCAATTTGGCGATTGTCCGGACCAGCGTTACTTCATGTGGCGATCGACGAATTCGAACGCGGATTCGTATGCGCGATCGATCAGTTGTGGATCACCGCCACCCAGTCCGTGCTCGCCGTCGGCGATGCTGATCAGTTCGTGTTCAACACCGTGTTTCCTGAATTCTTCAGCCATCATCGTTGACTGTTCATACGGCACATCCGTGTCGTTCATGCCGTGAATCAGCATTGTCGGCGGATAATCGGGCGTCACATTTTTTGCCGCCATGTAGGGATGGAATTTCTGAGGCTCAGTGACCGGGTTCCAATCCGTCACTTCCTGCGGCCAGATGCCACGTTGCCGGCAGAAATTGTAGAACGTACCGCCATTGCCCTTGCGCTCGCGAGAATCAGAGATTGGCGGGCCCTGCACCTGAGCGAACGCGTCGTCTTTCGTGATCTGCACTCTGTTGTGTCGCGGATGAGGGCTGGGTTTGCTGTACCAGTCTCCGATCAGATCGCCGTAGCCCCAGAACGATACCAGGACGGTCGGTCGCGGCTGTACTCGGAAGCCGGACGTGAGCGTCAGGCATCCGCCGGCCGACCCGCCCATGACTGCGATACGACCTGTGTCTGCGTGAAACAACGCCGCACCATCTTTCCGAATCCATTTGAAGGCATCTTCCACGTCTTCGATAATTCCCGGCAGCTTCGTTTCGGGAGCCAGGCGATAGTCGATGGAAACAATGACGTACCCGGCCTCAAGCATCCGCTTCTTCACCCGGCCGCTCACCCCGGCTCGATTTCCGTTAATCAGTGCTCCGCCGTGGATCCAGACGACGACCGGCCGCGCAAGATTATCGTCGGCTCGATGCACGTCGGCCTTAATTTCCAGGTCGCCAACTCGTTTATACGTGTACGTCGTCACTTTCGTCTTCACTTCAAAGGCTGGCAGATTCGGCGACAGGGCGAGTGCCGTTGCGGCTGCCAATGTACCGCCCAGCATCTCGCGCCGTTTGAGTCGTTTGTTCATCGTGATTCTCCAGACGTCAGAGCCTGCAGGACAATCAATTTCCGGTATTGGAGTTGATGTGATGCGTGAGTTTGGCGAATGCGTTTCCTGTGCCGCATTCCAATATAGTGGAATGGATTCGCGAAAGGTAATCCACTCCGGTCGCAGAAAAGAAGGATTTCCACCTATGCAGGCTGGGTTCGTCGAGTCGCCATGTGAATAATTGCATGCCGAAACAAGCGAAAGCGGAACGGTGAAACTGAACCTGTCCCCATAGCTTGTGCAAGTCAGCGTGAAACGCCGTTGATGGAAAAACAGACTCTCACGCGGTCTCGCGACGTCGTTTGTACTCAGTTGCCAGTGCACCTCGGTCAGCGACCAGCTCAAGGAGTTTTTTCCTGATCCCCAGAGCAACATCTCGGTCGTATTTCTTCAGGTGTTCACGATAGTCGGGTAGTCGATACAGGAAGTCACCGATGGCGGTATTGTTCAATTCATTCATGGCTGCCCCCCATCCGTTCTGAGACAACTGCCAGGCGTTCAATTCCTGTTCGAATTGCCCCGACGTCGGCATGGCAAGATACGGTTTGCCAATATACAGCGCCTCGCTGATGAGTGTGAAACCAGCGGTCGCAATGACTGCTTTACAACCGGCGAGGTGATTGATGAACCCATCTCGGGAAGCACGTTGAAAGGTCAGATTGTCGTCAGCCTGCTCTTTGTCGTAGCCATAAACGATAAAACGTTCGCGGGAGTAGGTCTTTAGAATAGGCAGCAACGAATCAAATCCGCTGGTGAGATAGACCAGAATGTGGCCTTCATCGCTGCAGCGAAGTTCTCTGATGTCGTCGCCCACTAACGGCGGGAACACGAAGCTGCGGTCATTCGTGAGTTTTCCGGGAGTAATCGACGTTATCAGCGATACGCTTGGCCAGGGTACCATCATTTGAATCAGACGCCGAATGAGCTTTGCCTCTGTGTCTCCATCTGGTGGCACCTCGTATTCGACGTAGCGCATTCGGTGTTGATTATCAATCGTTATCAATGCGATGTCGAAATACTTTGCCAGATACGCGGTCAGGGGCTCAAAGTCCGTAATCACCACGTCCGGCTCGAACTCCTGAAAGATATCGCGAAGCTTCCACAGGCTGCGATTTCCGGCAGGTAACCTCTTCAGGTTTTCTGTGATGGTCTTCAGCAGCGATACGCGATTTTCCTCGGCGGAAATCGTGAGACCCTCGATTTCAATGACATCAAATTCTTTTGAGAGATTGTCAAAGCCTCGGTCGTAACTGGCAAGCCGGACGTCGTGGCCTGCATCAATCAGGCAGGCGGCCATCTCCCGAGCCCGAGCCGAATGTCCGCTGCCTTCCCCCGAATAGCCATATATTATCCTGGTCATAGCTGGAACACGTTTCAAAAAGAGGGAGTGGTGGGCTCGTGGGAAAGCGACTTTTGAAAGGGGATAGGCGTCGCCGCCACACGTCAGTGTAATAAGCTGTAGCCGGTTCGTTGGGTTGACATCTGTATTGAGTAAGGCACCACTATAACATCGTGAAATCGGATCGTGGTCATCACAACCCGGCGATGGCTTCGTGGGGAACTCCCGGACGTATTTTGAGACAATCAAGAACCTGCCGTCCAATCAATATGATCTGGTCCGAGTGATTCCACGTATGCAGGCGGAGGTCATGGAATTCGAATCTATCAGTGGTCCAGTCCTCTGACTCCGGTGGCAGAACCTATAGCTTTCTTAAAGGATTGACATCATGCGTGAACTGAAGCCGTATCGAACGATGCAGGGATTGAGGAAATCCATCGACAACGGGGGACGTTTTTACAATTTCTTCACAGCCGCAGACGATCATGTCGTCACTCGGGCAGAACTGGCGAAGGCTGCTGGAGTCTTTAGCGCTGGACTGAAGGCCTTTCTGTTTCTTGAAATGGCGCAGCAGGATTTGCAGCCCGGTGATCGACAGTCAATCATCGAACTACTGGAATCCGATCTGCGGAGGGAGTACCAACGCAACAGGCCTCAGATTTTACTTCCCTCGGAAATCGAAAAGCACGGTACCGCCGGTTGTTCGATAATTACGACTGGCTTCCCGCGATTCGTCGAAGATCGAACTCAGTTCAGCGGATTCATCATGATCCCGATTATGTCCGGCAACGTGACAACATTTATGATGATCCCGATCTACGACCAGTTTGACGTGTACGAGGTGTTTGACGATCGACGAATGCGCAAACCGAATTCAATGGTCGCAACCGTCCGTGGTCAGCGGCTTTCACACGACGGACCAATTCGGTTTGGTGGAGTCCTGCGGAAACTTCAGTTTGAAGATAAGACGAAGAAGTCACACGACTTCTATCTTGAGACAGCCTTCTACACCAGGTTATGACCTGGTTGAACGGATCAAGACATTCTTGTTCCGGGGCCGTAGCCGTACACCGTTTAGTTCCCGTACCACAACCATCACTCAATCCATCGTATCTGTCCCGAATGGCGTGGACTTAAGGCGGAAAGGTTGAAGAAGTGAGACTGGGGTT
>JAPYTO010000069.1 GCA_029941865.1 Fuerstiella sp.
AGCAGAATGTGTCGGTCGACTTTAGCCACCTGCCCCTGGGGCGCAGTCACGGCCAAGGCGAAATAGTGTTGTCCGTCAGCATCACCATACTGCTGAATCACGACCGGCGCCGCAGCACCAGTGTCGGCGGGACACGAAGATATGGCGACGAGACCTGCAAGACTGAAAAGACAGTATTGGAAGGCGGTATTTCTCGAAAGCCGCATGAGGAAACCTTTCGGTAGACCGAATTCTGGCGAATCATTGTTGGATAGGTGACGTCTGCATCCTGGAACGCAGAATGTGCGCAGTATCATATAACCGTCGTCGGACGGTTTAGAATCGAATTCCCTGCAAAAAGACGATGTGGCGCGGTCTTTTGACAGAGTCGCCTGCTTCTGACGGGCAAGACGCTGTCTTGGGAAAAGTCACCAACTGGGGATTCCTTTGCGCCACTGCTGCAATCCGATTATTCGACGATCTTCTGAGCCTCCCTGCGGAGTCTGACGGCAAAGACTGGATCTTTCCGGCGGAAGTGCGGCATTTTGCAGGCACTGGCGACCTACCGCCACCTGCCGCAGCCTCCAACTCTGGGCGCGCCTGAGGCGTTTCAGGGCGTCTTTGACGATTCTATCAAGACGGAAGGGCTGTCGTCACGATGTTACGGGATGGGGGTGCGGAACATGGAGTGTGAAACGCAGCGTTTCATCGGTGAGCCCTACGGGGTACGCCCCGACACTAGTGGCTGGACCGGTTGTGCTGTTGGAGGGGCGCGACGTTGGGGGCATGGCTTGTCAGATTAAGCTTTCTGCTGACTTTGTGTCTTCTGACGCGAGGCATCAGGCCTCGTTTGCAGCGCGACTCCGCGATACCTGCGATGAGGCCCTGTCGGTCGGAATTGTCACACGCTGACTGCCTGCGGACGCAGCATCTGAAACTGTCGACTGGTGATGCCGTCATGCTCGGCAGTCTCGACAGAACTGCCGGACGCCATCAGGTGACCTTACGCTGGTTTCCAGCGGACGCTCACTCGGAAGCATGTGTCGTCATGAGTGGCTCAACTCATGCAGGCAGCTATGCGACGCGTCTGCAGATTTCGCCCGCCAGAGGCTGCGACGTCACCACTTCTGACTGGTCGATTGTCTGGGCCGACGCATCTGCTGAAACCGACTGCACTGCCGATTGTGAAGACTTCCCCGGATCCACCGTTAACGGAAAATCCACGGACACCGAAAACTGTCTGCCACCGACGCTCGTACGAAAGACCGACGCAGTCGACGTACGTCGATTCGCCGTACCGCTGTTTACAGCAGACGGCGTACGTGATCGGCACCTTGTCGCCCACGAAATTGCCTGTGGCGATCAGGTACGAGTCTACGCCACAGACCGCAACGATTCGTCGTCGTCCCTGGCCATTGCTGTCGTCGAACGGTTGGAACGACGGCTAATCCAATTCGTCGGAAGCCGAGTTGGCGCTTTGTCAGACGTTGATCGTGACGGGTATCTGACCGTTGTTCTTTCACAGTTGGAGACGCGGGAATCAGCTTCCACAGCGTGTGAACCTGTCCGAGGCTGTGTCCGGGCTTCTGATGTTTTTGCGCCCGGTGAGTTCGGTGGCGACATTATTTATCTGAGTGACAGCGTGCCCGTCGACGATGAACTTGACGCCATTCTGGCACACGAACTCACGCATTTGGCCGTGTTTTCCGGGCTGTGTTCTGTGGGGAGATTTGCGCAACTGCCCGGATGGCTGAATGAAGCGGTGGCGCATCATGTCGAACGCCAGGTCAGTCCGCGCAGTCGCAACCTGGCGACTCGGCTGGAACAGTTCAGACGCCGCCCGGCCGAGTTTCCGGTCGTCGTGCCTGATCATCATGCGTCGCTTTCGTTGCGGCGTGGCCCCTCGCGCGCAGCGGGCTGCCTGTTTCTGAACAGCGTTCTGTCGCGACTGCCGGAGCACGCGATCGGTGACTTGATTGCAGGGTCCGGCGGAGCGATCCAGCGTCTGGAGCAGCTGACGGGGCGCACATTTGCCGACCTGTTCCGAGACTGGGGGCTTCAGATGATCGCCAGCGGCAACAATCTTCCTCGCTGGCAGGTTATCGACGGACCGGCGTGTGCCCAGCAGTTGACCGGTACTGCGCTGTCATGGAGCGAGCCGGTCATCACCGACGGCATACTCGCGATCACTTCGTCAGCCGATTGTCAATTACAAGTGACCGTGTTGAGTGGAGACGGGTTACGGCCCGATTCCGCCAGACGATGACCGGCGTGAAGACGACGACAGTATTGCTGTCAGCGGCGTAAATTCGGTTCCACGGCGGGCCATGGGATCGGCCGCCATACTGCCCGCAGGGGCAGAACTATCGCAGATATGATTGCAGCACCAATCGGTCGCGTCGCTTGAAACATTCGACCAGATAGTCGGAGGAGTACAGCCTGATCTGCTCTCCGTTGTATTCGACGCTGCCATTTGGCAGGAATTGAAACGCGTCTGCATAGTCATCCGAAATCTGCTCTGCGTAAATCGCAGCCAGTGTTTCCGGGTCCACCGCATGACGTTCGCTCAGGTCGGCCAGGACATCGATGCCACCCAGAGAGTATCCGAAAAAGTGTTGACTGTTTGAACCCGCGATTACAGAGCTGGTTGCGGCTTCGCCCCGCAGCGCTGCATCAAGGTCATTCAACATGGGTTGCAACTTCCGATAACGATCCGACAGCTCCTGGACCTCCGTTCGATCCGAATCGATTCGAAGACGACCTAACCGCTGCTGACGCTTGAACACGAACAACCCGAACACTGCGCGACGCTGTCGGTCATTCTCCGTTCGAAAACTGTCACGGCGTTGGAAAAGTTTCCTCAGACGGGTCGGCGAGTAAAGGCGAACCGCTGTACCCTTGTAACGCAGACGACCATCTGCATCTTCGATCCTGAGCTGCAGAGTTCCGGCAGTGCTTTCTGTTTTTCGCAGGTTTAAGTGCTTTGCGACTTCTGGTTTGGCGTATCCGGCGTACAGCGCAGCGTAGGTCTCCGGATCAACACCGCGACCTTCCTCGAGGTCTCGAATGGCATCAATCCCACCGACGGACACGGCAAAGTAGTTGGTGCCGATGACTGCTGATTTTTCGAAGTTAATCGCCTGCAGAAATCCGTCCAGATCCTTGAGTGCCCGCTCGACCCGCCCATACAGCAGAAGCGTCTCGCCCGAGAGCCTGGTTTTGTTGGCGTCTTCGTCTGCGAGAACCGTTGGCAGACTAAGAGACTCCGCACTCACGGCCAGAAGGAAAACGAACAGGATGACAGGTGACCTGCCGAGACTCCGCTTGATTTTTTTCATAGGACTGAAGACCGGGTATTTACTTCAAATAGAATCGACAAACGCTGCTCTGGCCAGCAGTGCTGCTGAGGTTCGGGTAGATACCGTACCACCGGTGACGGTTCAGTGCGCAGAAGTTAGCCTTCTCAGCGGAGCGCAGTGGCATTATGGCCCCCGTCACACCCGAATCGCAAGACGCATCACAGCAGAATTGCTGCTCTGCAGGCGATCCCGCCATCCCAACTTATCCGTTTTCGTCAATGGTTTCGGGGCCAGTGCACCATGTCAGAAACGGCAATGTTGTGTCGGGCAGATAATTCCCCGGCCCGTGGCCTGATGTCCTGCAGCAGCACATGCATGGACCATTCCGTCCATCACTGAGGCGGATTACGCCGCCTTATTCTGCTGGCTCACAGAATCAGGTTGTTGCACGCTGCCCATTTTCAGGCTCGCACTGCCCTGTCCGGATACCTTGCCAGCGGGACCAAAGTGAAAGCTGACTGCTGCAATCAGAGTACATGCGGTGAGGGCGATAAAGCATCCCATTACGGCAATGTGGTCGTCTGTGAAAATTGCGGAAAGATCCATGTTTATTTCCGTTCCGGTTTGGAGGGTTTCACAAGTTGACGTGCTTGTGGCATGAAAGGCGAACGGTGTCTTTTGCCAGGAAGACGTCTTTCGGCATTACCTGCGTCATTTGTTTTTTCGGATGTTCCTTTGCGAATCCTGTAGGCCTGCTGACCCGGAACCGTCCAGCGGTGGTTTGTTAGCCGGAATTACATTGAGTGCGTGGCTTTGGCAAGCTGCACCGCAGAGTGACGATTGTTTGGGTGAGGACGAGTGCCGCTGCGATGCAGCAAATACTGCCGGTTTGTGTGTGTCAGGTGAGGCAGACCAGACCGACAAAAACGTTCGTCCGGTCTGAACGGGACACAACTGTTCGTCGCAAAATGACGATGATGAAGATCAGGCAGATTCCAGGCAGACTGCGAGCGCTCGGGGTTCGTAGATCTTCCCCGTAAGTCGAAGACGGTTTCATTCAGTCAGCCAGCAGGTTCGGAACCGGTAACGTCACGATGTCGTCGCTGAGGTGCAAAATGAATGGATTGAATAACTCAAAACGACACATTCCCTCTACCAGCCGACCGCTCGCAAGGGCGCCGTATGGGCATTTGACACTGAGTCTTGGTCTGGCTTTGACTCTGTCACTGCTGGGAGGATGTTCCGATCAGAAGAATCAGTCGGAAGACATCGTGCGCGCGGCGCTGCAGCAGCAGCAGGACGGGCGCTACTATGACGCAGTGCAGAGTCTGACTCGCAGCATCGCCCTGAATCCGGATTTCGCGGAAGCGTATTATCTGCGAGGCACGTCGTATGCCGTGCTGGAGGATCTGGACTCAGCCATTGATGACCTGCAACTCGCGACCAGAAAGAAACCGGACTGGGACCGCGCCTGGTGGGCATTGGGAACCATGTACCGCACGGCTGACCGCCACGACGACGCTCTGGATGCCTTGTCGCGGGCCATTCGATTGAATCCTCAGGCAGCCGACGCTCATTATGACCGCGCCTGTGTTCGCGAGCACCTGGGGCGCCGCGAGGAGGCCCTGGCGGATTTCACCACGACGATAGGACTTGATGCAAACCATGTTCAGGCTCATCTGCGCTGCGGAATTCTGCAGACGCAGGACAGCCCGGCCCACGCAGTGAAGACGCTGAGTGCCGCCCTGGGGCTGGACCGCCGAAACGGACAAATCTGGCTGCATCGAGGTCTTGCGCATGAAGCGAACGGAGCTCCGGAACGATCCCTTGCCGACCTGACGGTGGCCTGCCGCCTTCTTAAAGATGATGGCTTGCCCTGGTATCACCGTGGACGGATGCTGAAAGGCCTTGGTCAACCGTATGAAGCAGTCCATGATCTCAGCAAGGCCGCGGAACTGGACCCGGAAAACCTTCAGATTCGTGACGCGCTCCTGCTGACTCAACGAGAAATCGACGATTCAATTTCGATCGCGACGCTGCCTGCGATGGATGACCCAGATGCCAAAACAGATGTGGCGACGAAAGCACCAGTCGTAAGTGTTCCGGAGATTGCGGAAGAGCCGCAGATGGCGTCATCGACGGGCTTTCGTTTGTTCCCGGTCGGCGAATCGAAGACCGATCCGGACCCGGAACCGAACTCCGTCGCTGCAGTGACTGCTCCGTTGCCAGGCCACTTCAAACTATTCCCCAGCCGGGATGCGGCGGCCGCGCTGGTGGCGTCGACTTCTGAGGCGGCATCAGTCATTTCGGAGGACGACCGCACCGAAGTCGGCGAGGCCAAACCGTTTGCGTTGTTCCCGATGGATACTGACAGTGACCAGCGGGCGACCGATCAGGATGTTGCCCTGCTGCAGGAACCTCTGGAAACGCAGCAGCCGATGCAGACGCCTGAAGATGATGATCAGCTTTCCGCTGCAGATCTTGCGGTGCCCATGTTGTTGCCGACGACCGAACTGCTGCTCTCTACGACCGACGAAACAGACAATCCGTTCGCGGTGGCGGAGAACGATGCTAAGTCAGAAATCGACGCAATTGATGTGGCGGACACCCGTGACCCGGCTGAACCCGATCTCTCGGCACATGGTCCTGCGGAATCTGAGGCCCCGATGCCGCCGATCGGATTCGCGGTCGGAAGCATCTTACCTCCGGTCATTGATCCGCCGACTGATACCGGCACGGCCACTTTCAATGCTTCGGAACCGGAGTTCGACTGTGACCTGCTGTACCAACGAGCTCTTGAAGCTCACCGCAATAACGATCGTCCGGCGTGTCTTGCCGCACTGGAATTGCTGCTGAAGGAAAAACCGGAACACGCGGACGCGCGACTTCGCTACGCCACAGTGCTCGCGGAACACAATCGGACGCAGGATGCTCTGGCCGCGGCTGAGGCCCTCCTGCGGGACAGCCCGGACAATGTTGAAGCTTTACGATTCACGGCGGACCTGCTGCGGGACAGCAATCAGCTTGAACCAGCTGTCACAGCTTATACCCGGCTGATTTCGCTTGGTGCAGATCAGGATCACGCACTTCGTGAACGAGCGAAGATTCGACTGCTGACCCGCCAATGGTCCGAGGCGACAACGGACCTGTCAGAACTACTGCAACAAAGTCCTAACGATGTCGTGTTGCTGAAGCAGCGGGCATTGGTTTTGCAGAAACAGGATCAGTGGACACTGGCGATTGCCGACTGGACGCAGATTGGCCTGATCGATAACACCAACGTTGAGGCCATGGAAGCACGTGCGGATGCCTTTCTGACACTCGGTGAGACCAATGCTGCCGTTTCTGATCTGAACAGCCTGCTGAACTACCAGCCGGACAATGACCGAATTGCCGAACGACTGGCACATCTGTACGCCCAACTTGGTCAGCCCGGCGAAACTATCCGAGTACTTTCCCCCGTCGTGGAAAGCAGGCACGCCAGCGCCGATCTGATGTTCATGCGGGCCCGCGCATTTGAGCAGACTGGCGAATCGGACGCGGCGCTGGGAGATCTGAATTATGTTCTGGCGAAACGAGCGGACGACTATGCAGCGACCGTGCTGCGCGCCAGGATTCATACGAATCTGGGAGACCACAGTGAAGCCATCGAAGATCTTGACCAGGCGTTGCGGCTTCGTGGCGAACAGCCGGACCTGATTCAGCTACGTGGTGACGCCTACGCCGACAGCGGTGATCGCAACGCCGCAGTGCGTGACTTCACCCGGGTTCTGGAGCTGCAACCAGCAAACGTCGACGCACGAATGGCTCGTGCAGCCACGTTTCGCCGTATGGGTGATCTGGATGCGGCCATGGCAGACGCCATCGTTGTACTGAACGAAAACCCGCAGCACCGCGAATCTCTCATTATTCGAGCAGATTCCTACTTCGCGAGAGATCAGTTTGAAGACGCCCTGCAGGACTACGATGTCGTGTTGGAGGCCGACAACTCGGATGACGACGTACTGTGGCACCGTTGTCGAAGTCGTTTGAACCTTGGTCTGGATGTGCTCGCCTTGCGAGATCTTGACCTGCTGCTTGAACGCGACGTGCAACACAACGAAGCGCTGGCGGAACGGGCCCGTCTCAGGGAGGCCGGTGGCGCATTTGTGTCGGCACTCGAGGACCTGTCTGCACTGCTGAAAAATCGTCCTGACGATGTTGCAGCGTGGGCACGTCGGGGAACGATCCATCACCGCATGGCACATTGGACGGAAGCTGTCGATGACCTGTCCAGAGCATTGTTACTGGATCCGGCGCAGTCGCAGCTTTACTACCGTCGCGGACTGGCGCAACACCAGTTGAAGCATCCGGAAATGGCCGTCGAGGACCTCGACAAAGCCATCAGTATTGACCCTGAGAATCCTGACTTCTGGTACTCCCGCGGCAACTGCAATGCCGGGCAGGGGAACGCGGACGCAGCGATCGCTGATTACAGAAACGCCGTGGAGCATGATCCCGATCATTCTGCAGCATGGTACAATCACGGCAACATGCTGTTTGGTCAGGGCCGGTTTGAAGAAGCAATTGAAAGCTGGGACAGGACCATCGCGATTCAACCGGATTTGTTTCGCGCGTACAACAATCGCGCCGCAGCGCATGTTCAACTGGGACAACTGCACCAGGCGCAGGAGGATTACGAGAAGACCCTGCAACTCAACCCCGCCTTCGCGCGTGCCTACGATAACTTTGCGTGGCTACTGGCAACCTCGGAAGATCCGAAGTTCCGGGATCCCGAACGGGCGATCATGCATGCTCAAAAGGCGTGTGAGCTGACCGACCATCAGGACTGGTCACACCTCAGCACGCTGGCCGCCAGTTATGCCGAAGCCGGCGACTTTGCAAATGCCGGAAAGTGGCTCAAGCAGGCACACAGCCTCGCACCGGATGAGCAGAAGGAGCAACTGACGCAGCTTGTGCAGGTGTACGACGCGGAACTGGCGAAGAGCGTTGCTGCCCGACAGAGGGCGTCACAACCGCGGGTCCGACTCTGATTTTGGTGCTCCCGAGTATTCCTCAAGTTTTTTGTACAACGTGCCTCGACCGATTCCCAGAATCCTGCAGGCCTGGGTTTTGTTCCCGCCGACTCGTTCCAGCACCGACAGGATGTGTCGCCGTTCGGCAACGGCCAGCGGAACCAATGTCCCTTCCCACGGATTCGCCGTATTGCCAGCGGTCAGCGCCAGATCCGCAACCTGCACTTCATCACTCCGCGACAGCACCACAGCCCGTTCCACTGCGTTCTTCAGTTCGCGGACGTTGCCCGGCCATGCATATGAATGCATCGCCTGAGTGGCTTCGGCGGAGAAGGATCGGGGACCCCGGCCCATCTGTTGGTAGAAGTGGTGGAGAAAGTGTTCCGCCAGAATCAACACGTCATCGCCGCGCTCACGCAGGAGCGGAATCTGCACTTCGATGACTCGCAGGCGAAAATACAGGTCTTCTCGAAAGCACCCACTGGACACCAGTGCCTGCAGGTTTTGATGCGTGGCGGCGATGACGCGAACGTCCACCTGAATGGATTCGCTGCCGCCGACGCGTTCGAAGGGGTGCTTTTCCAGAATTCTCAGCAACCGGGCCTGACACGCAGCGCTCATTTCTCCGATTTCATCAAGAAACAACGTACCCAGGTGAGCTCGTTCGAACTGTCCCGTGCGGCGCTGATCCGCGCCGGTGAATGCTCCTTTTTCGTGACCGAACAGTTCGCTTTCCAACAGAGTTTCGCTGAATGCTGCGCAGTTGATCGGAACATACGGGCCGGCGTGTCGGGGATTGGCTTCGTGAATCATGCGCGCCACCAGTTCCTTACCAGTACCACTGTCCCCCTTGATCAGAATCGTGCTGTTCACCGGGCCCACTCGCGAGATCGTGTCGAACAGCTGACGAATGGCCGGACTATCGCCGATGATTCGGTGCTGCCCGTGAACAGCCGCCCGCAGCTGCTGATTACTCATCTGCAGGCGTTCCCGATGATCAAAGTTTTCCAATGCCAGGCCCGTCTGGTGTGCGATCGCGATCACCACGTCCAAATCGTCTTTGGTGAGTGGTCCGTGTGAGGAGTCACGTCCACATTCGATGGCTCCATATCGTTCGGATCGCCCCGGCACCGGCACACTGATGACCATGTCAGCGGTGCATGGCAAATGAGTATCACTGCCGTTGGCCCGGGCAGGTTGGACGGCACCATTCTGTACCAACATGGCCTCGTTGTTCTCCAGTGCCAGACTGGCGAATACCGGAACCTCGTTCAACTCGCCGCTCATGTTGCGCCCGCCGACGGCGTTCAGACGTCCGTCCGAACCAACCAGCCAGATCGTGACCGTGTCGGCTTTCGTGGCCTCCAGGATGGCATCACTGACCAGACGAATGATGGCGTCGCGATTGTCCTGCTGCTGCAGATCCTGAGCCAGCTGACACAGGACCGCGACCGATCGGGCCAAACCGTCGCCTGCGGCCAGCAGTTTCTCTGTGAATGCAGGCTGCTTTGACGGTTCAGAGACGCGCATCATGAATGTGCTGCCGGCAAGACGCCTGGCCTGCCAATGGGGCTCGTGAGGGTCGTGTTCGCGAGCAAACACAATCAGTGTTTCACCGATACGAATCACGTCTCCCGGTCGCAACAGGGCCCGTTCGACGCGCCGTGAATTCACGAACGTTCCATTGCTGCTGCCACAATCCTCGATCTGCCACCGCTGTGAATCGAACCAGATCCGCGAATGCAGTCGCGAACAGTGGTCATCATCCACAGGCAGGTCCCGCGCGCCATCGCGCCCGAGAGTGACTTCTTCCAGCTCTGGTGCGATGGACAGGCCCGCTCCGGGCGTTGGTCCGTTCAACAGGATCAGGCCATATTTCATTGTGCTGCCCCTTTCCATCCGCTTAGCTCACAGGCCGGAAACCATGACCAGCGAGCGTACTCTTTCAGTGCGCGCCAAGCAATGAATCGTTCTGGCTCAGGGCGCTCTGAAACAGAACAGTGGTGCTGACGGGAGGGTGTTAACGATCGTAAGTTGAGTTCTGTGAACATGTTGCAGCAATTCCTGAAGTGGCGCTGATTGACTGGCATCAGCACTGCTTAGGCCAAAACCGTTCCACTTCCTGTGAATCTGACCAAAACGTTCGCTTCTGACCGGATTCACAACTTCAGGTTTTGCCCATTCGCAAAGAAAGATCAGTCCATGTCACGTCGCCAAAATTGCAGATTTGGTTCACTCATCAGCATCAATCCCTTTCGCGGTTCACGCCGTCGCCGAAAGGTTCGCACCACGACTCAGCGGATGGAATCGCTGGAACGACGCACATTACTTGCGGCGGCCGGACTATCGATGGACACGGCTCTGATGGACGCTCCACATGAAGTCTGTGAATATGCACCAACGCCGACGTTTTCGGTCGACGTCAACGGTGTGGTGACGGTCGGTGGTACTCACGGCAATGATGTGATTACCGCGCACGTTGGCAGCAACGGTCTGCTCACGGTGAACGTCAACGACGTGACTTTCGCGGTTTCAGATTCGCTGGTCAGTCGGTTAGCGATCGATGCGAAGTGCGGCGCTGACCTGGTCGGCGTGACACCATCCGTGCAGCACCCGACATCCGTCACTCTGGGTCACGGCAATGACGTCGCCTATGTGCTCGGCGGTCCCGCCCGAGTTTCCGGCGATGCTGGTCACGACCTGATTGTGACTGGTCGTCATGACGACAAAATCGGGGGCGGCAGTGGCAACGACATTCTGCTGGGTGGTGGCGGTAACGATGAGATCCAGGGCGGCCTCGGAGCCGATGGGATTGCCGGTGGGGACGGTGACGACATCATTCGTGGCGGTCAGGGCGCCGATGTCGTGCTGGGAGACGGTCCGAATATCTGGCCCGTACCTGTTCCAGTCGACGGAATGTCCGCGGCCGAATATCTGACTGGATTGGGGGATCTGAGTTCCGGCCACGACTACATTGAAGGCGGTGATGGTGACGATCAGATTTACAGTGGACATGGCAACGACCTTGTCTTCGGCGGCGCGGGCGACGACACGATTAACTCGGTAGACGGAAACGACATCGTTGTGGGTGGTGGCGGCGACGATTCGCTGAGCACCGGCAGTGGAAACGACTGGGTCTTCGGTGACGGTGCCAACGCCTTGCCGTCCGTACTTCCGTCGCCTGAAAACCTGGTTAGTTTTGTGCTGCGATTCAGCAATGTGAACCATGGCAACGATGATATCGACGCGGGCAGTGGCCACGACATTGTGCTGGCTGGCCACGGAAATGACAGGCTCAACGGTGGCCGCGGCAACGACTATCTGTTGGGCGGTCAGGGCGGCGACTGGATCGAAGCGGGGGCGGGAAATGACTTTGTACACGGCGGGCAGGGAGTTGACGTGTTATTTGGTGGCGCTGGGAACGACAACATTCTGGGTGGTCACGGTAACGACTACCTGATCGGCGGAAGCGGGGACGATCGTCTGTCGGGGGGACTGGGGGATGACTGGATCTTCGGCGACGGGACCGACCACTACCCAGCCGGTTATGTTGATCCCGTCGTTTACGCCCGTGACTTTGGAGCTCGTGGCACGGGCAATGATCGCATTCACGGCGGTTTCGGCAGCGACATTATCTTCGGTGGCGGAGGAAACGACGGCATCGTGGCCGATCCGGTTCTGCACACATCGCCTTCCCCTCAGCCGGTCGACCCCACGCTCATTGACCCCGCCAACGAACTCGACGGCGTCGCGGCTGAACTCGTGCGGGCTCAGACTGACACGCCGGATACTGACGTTGCCACGCCCGTGCCCGTTCCACCAGTCGTTGGACATGACATCGTGTTTGCCGGTGCGGGGAATGATCGTGTTCTGGGCCGAGCCGGCAACGATATCATCGTCGGTGGCAGTGGCGATGACAGCCTGTCCGGCGGTCGTGGTAGCGACCTCATTCTGGGAGACGGGCCGAACACCGTTCCGCGAGTGTTACCGTTCCAGACAGATCTGAGCATTCGAGCCTATCTGCAGCGAGTCAGCAATATTGGTCGTGGTA
Organism: Fuerstiella sp.; assembly: GCA_029941865.1. Classification (GTDB taxonomy): domain Bacteria; phylum Planctomycetota; class Planctomycetia; order Planctomycetales; family Planctomycetaceae; genus Fuerstiella. The sequence continues at coordinate 12,345 of JAPYTO010000069.1, forward strand.
ACGATTCGATCGATGCCGGTGCGGGCAACGACCTTGTCTACGCCGGTCGCGGCAATGATCGCGTCCACGGCGGTCGCGGTAATGACACGCTGTTCGGCGGTCCGGGAGACGACGTGCTGTATGGCGGTGCCGGAAACGACGTGCTGATCGGAGGTCGTGGCAACGACACGCTGAATGGCGGCTCCGGGGATGACCGTCTGCTGGGCAACGACGGCGACGATTTTCTGACCGGCGGTTCAGGCCGTGATTACATGGAAGGTGGTGCCGGGGCGGACACAATTGATGCCGTTGACGGTGAAGTCGACATTATCAAGTTTGACGTGTTGGACACTCTGTTTATCGATGGCATCGACGAATTGATTGCGTGCTGACGGCATCGGCAACTGGTCCCGGCCCGCTGTTGGGCCGGGATCGACGATCGATAGGAAAAATCGAGCGTGCCGGGCGATGGAAATATTCAGTGCCGAAACAATCAGTTTGTCTCGTCTTCTCGTCCTCCTCCTCGTTTCTTCGTCCTCGTCTTCTCGTCCTCGAATTGCTCCTTTGTGTTCTTCGCCCGGAATTCGAGTAGGAAAAGCGCATTTCTTCTTCGCCCTCTCACTCTCCTCTCTACCCCAGTGCTGTTCCGTCAAGGTTGTCGGATCACTTCCAGGCCGCTAATGAGCGACTGTCCTTTTGTTGCCAACAGATTTAAAAGCAGTACGTCTTCGACTTCGACGTCCTTAATCTGACGGACGATGCCATGCATTGGACTGCCCGCCTGGGAAAGCACGTCAAAGTCACGCAGCACAACCTGGCCCTGCAGGGAAACAGTCTGCACTCTGTCACGCGGTTTCAGGTTGTCTGGTTCCGCGAAGAGCAGACGCACGGTATATCTGCCGGGTTTCAGATTGTGCAGTGTCAGCTGTTCGAGACCTTCCACCACTGATGCCGCGACCCACGGCCATTCTCCGCCAGCCTTCATCCAGACGCTATGACGATAAGCGAACGTTGGTTTTTCGGGTGATGTGTCGACGGTGATCTTTGGCGACGGGCCGCCCACGGACGGGTAGTCCAGCCACAGTGTGCCGTTGCGCGTGATCCGATCGCCGGGTGCTCCGAAGTTCAGGCCAATCCGCTGGATTGACCCCGGCCCGGGTTCGCTGTCTCCCCAGGCCGACCATTGTTCGTGGCTTTCCGGCATGGCAACAAGGGACATCGCCGTGGGCAACGGATAACTGCACGTGCAGCCCTCGTAAAAATAGGGGACGTTCAGCAACCCACCCGCCGGAATCACGCTGTTCGTGCATCCGCTACGGGGACCGCTCAGGAAGACAGTGCCGCTCTCCGCTGTCTTGTCGTAAAACGCCGGAGTCCCCGCCCGCAGCGTGTAGAACGATCCATAATCCACGCCACCGTCACAGCCGTACGTTTTCGGGAAGGTTCGTGGCTCGTGTTTACCCGTCAGTGGATTAACGCGTTCGCCGGCGACAGGTTGTTCCGGTTTCCAATCGTTTTTCTGACGAGGCGGGCGATACTGACTTGGTTCCGGCTTCGTCGGGTCGGTTTTTGCCAGACTCGCACGCAGGTCCGCCTGCTCTGAACTGTCCAGCACACGTCCGGTGTAAATGTCCGACAACACTGGAGGAAGCAGTGGGTAATCGATTGAGTAATCTTTATTGATCCGTGGCGCATGCCAGTCTTTCGGCCGTGAAATCATGACGCCGTTGGTGAACTGCGGCTGAGGCGATCTCTTGAAATGTGCCAGAGTGTCGTCAAACCACAGGACACCCAGCGGAAATCGGACCAGTTCGTCGGCGCTGTGCTTCCAGTCTCCGTTGTATTCGGTGGTCCCCGGAAGCGCGCCGACTCGCCGGATCAGCGTCTGCCCGTCAAGGCTCGATAATTCGAAGTTACCGGGTCTCAGTGATTGCAGTGCTTCACCGTCGGCAGTGCCCTGCTCTGCGGCGCTTCGAAGTGCTGCGATTCCACCGAACGGCCGCAGCGTCTGCAGCAGTCCGAGTCCGGACCAGGCATCGGCAACGCGGTCAGGCGTCTCTGTGGTCATAACGGTGGCGATGTACGGCGGCAGAGCAACCTGTCGCGGATCGCCTTCGATCACTGAGGCTCGTGTGCCGTAGACTCCGGCGTGATCCAGTTCTCGACGAAGCTGTTCGACACGGGCGCGATTGTCGTCAATGGCCACGACATGATAGTTCGATTCGTGCAGCAGTGCTTTGACCATGGCCCCGTCCTGTATACCGACCACAAAGGCGTACCCGTGTGGTCCGGCGGATTTAACCAGCAGTTGTTTGGCCAGGGCGGTTGATTGTTCTGTGGTCGTCAGGCTGGTGGCCGGTTGCCGCCAGTGCGTTGCCCCCAACGGTTCTGCTTCTTCAGCCTGTGCAAAACAGTAGACGCGGCCTTCGCGTGTCGAAACGAACAGCCGATCGTCTGCTGAGATCATGGACTGAACTGTCCCGTCAACACCGTCGAATCCGTCGTCGAATTTGAACAATCGTTCACCAACACGAATCGTACGGCTGATCCCGGAAACGCCATCTCCCGTGTTGACTTTGTCTTCGTGCAACTCCCGATTGACGACGTCGTCAAACGTAATCGTTCCCCGCCGAATCGCCCTGGCAGACGTTTCGTCGATCGCTGCAAACCAACCGCCGGGAAACCGCCCGGGACCAGGAAGTTCGAATTCCATGACCTTTCCGGTGAGTCTGTTTAACACGGCCGGATACGCTGTCGAACAGGGAACGACCAGCTGATCACCGTTCACGACAAGATAGCCCTGCGGCGCCAGGCCGCCGATGGCCTGTGTATTGTGCGGCTGCTGCCCGAAGATATAGCCCAGTCGATCATTGCGCCAGGTCACGTTCCCTGTTTCGATATCCATCGCGTAAACGAAGACCCCTTCAAACGGCCATACGCCCGCCGCAAAGTACACCTGCCCATCCGCGACGACTGGTCCTCCGCGGACTGGCCAGACAGATATCAGACGTTGATTTCCCAGCAACCGTCGTTCGCTGGGAACTGCGTGATACTTCCAGCGCAGACTGCCGGTTTGTAGTTCGACGCAGTACAGATACCCGTCGTCCGACCCGAAACAAACGGAATCCTGCCAAACCGCCGGTGCACAGCGAATTGGTCCGTTTGTGCGAAAGCTCCACGTTTCTTTACCGGTGGCCGTCTCGTAGGCGGTCACCGAATCTGTGCGGGATGAAGCGATCAGCATCTGGCCACCCGCGACGATCGGTTCGTAGCCGGCGTCAAATTGCAATCGACTGCTGTGGTACGCCGGAGTGATCACAGGCAAATGCCGCACCCAGCTCAATTGCAGCGTTGCGGAAAGTTCCACCGTTGTCACCCCGGTTCGTCCGGAGTTGTTTCGCCACATGGGCCAGTCGTCGGCGGTGGAGACGTTTGCCGGGGCCATGAGGGCGATGCAACCGATAGCGAAGAGGCCGTATTTCATTGTGGGTGTTCTGTGACAGAGAGAGTGTCAGACCGCAGCGATCATCGTTCCAGCTGCCGGCACGCGATCGTGCCGGATGGAGAACGATACCGCGCGTCGCAGCGATCAACGACTATCGGACACCGAATTTCCGTCAGATCGCGTCGACCCAGTGCCGGAATTGCTCCCAGGCAGATGCGGTGTCGGCGGCCGGCATGTTGTCCTTCGATTCTGACATCTGCAAGTCGTCGTCCTGCGGATCATCGTTTGCGAATAGCTCGCGTCTGGAAGACTCAGCGGTGCTCAGGAAGCCGTGATCCCCAGTGGCACTATGATTCTTTTGCGTGTCGGCGAGGACGGACTGCACAACCTGCGAACTCTGTGAGGTCGCTGTGTTTGCGGCCGAAGAGTCCCCAAGGCTGCCGACGTTGGCCCGGATCTCTGTCGCGGAGAGTGAGCTGGTACCCTTGGACTGATCGACCTGCGCGTCCGTTCCGGAAAGTTTCACGAGTTGAATCAGGAACGAATCATTTGCGTCGAAGTCTCCATCACCGTCGACGTCGGCAACTGATGCCAGTTGGACGATGTTTGTACGGATCTCTGCTGCGGAGAGTGTGCTGTTGCCCCTGGACTGTTCGATCTGCAAGTCTGTTCCGGACAATTTCACCAGGTGAATCAGGAACGCGTCGTTGGCATCGAAATCCGTGTCGCCATCGACATTTCCGGGCAGTGTGTTCGTGGAAGCCAGAAAAACCATGTCCAGAGCGGCAACCACTTCCGGCTGCGCGGTCAGCAGGCTGTTGTCGCTGTAAAGGTATTCAACGGCGGCGCTCATCCACAGTGCGGAGTTCCAGAGATCGTAGCGGCCATTGAACTGCGTGAGTTCACCGGTCGGGCTGTCATAAAGTGCGGAGTCGACCGGGCCAAATGGCCCGACCAGATTCTGCTGCAGAAAGCTTTTCATCGTGTCCGTAGCGACACCCGGATTTGCTGCCAGGACAAAGCCCGCCGACCACGGCATTGTGATTGACGGTGCCCCAAAATTCTCGAATGCACTTGCAGTAATGTACCGGTTACCAGTGCCGTCGTCTGCCGCATCCGGCTGCAGCGCCAGTCCACGATTGGTCAGCGTGTCAATGACATCCAGCTGGTACCGAACCGCATTTTCGTGCGGATTAATGGCCAGCGCCGGATCCGGGTGAGCGGTGTCTCCTCGGTTCTGGACATCGACGAAGATCGGGAACAGCCATTGCAGAAAAGGCGACCGGAAATCCGTCGACGGATGGACAAGATACTGAGCGTTACTGTTGCCCAGATCTGCCAGCACACGGTCGGCAGAATGAAACTGAGTTGTGATATCAACATGTCCGGTTGTCGCGAGATGTGCTGCCAGCGAAATGACGTAGACTTCTCCGGAATAGCCGTCGTACGTGTCCTGAGTCAGCTGCCCCGTGCGTGCGCCGGCGTCATAGCGAAATGCGAATCGCCAGCCCTGGTCCGAACTGAAGGGGCGGAAGTCAAACCGGTTCAGCAGGCTGTTAACGTTTCCGGCGAGGGTGGGATCGACTCCCGGCATGGCCCGGAATGTCGTCAATCCGAGAAACATGAAGGCAGCATCAACGACTGATTCTTCACGCAGCCCCGTCGGCTCCAGAGTGATTCGGTCAAGTGTGCGCGGTGGTAGAAACTGCGAATCGTCCATCACATTGTTAAGCGTTGCCACCAAATTGGTGACGTAGCTCTCTGCGTCCGACTGTGATATCCAGTGGCGGTTGACCGCACCGGGCAGAGTTCGGACCAGCATGGCCGTTGTGTTCAACCCCAATTGATCTGCAAACGTACTGATCGCCGGAACCAGTCCGGACGATCGATCGCGACTTCCCCACAGGCCGCGAAATGTCCGTTCCGTCAACCGTGCCAGCAATGCCTGGTCGGTGACTGAGTTCAGTGATACGGGACCTCCGGGTTCTACAAAGTTGACCTCATCCACCAGGATCGATCCACCGACGGGCGTTTCGTCGCTGGCTTCAATCACAAAAACAATCTGCCGTGCTCGTGAAAGGTCGGGGCTTCCGGTGACCTCCCAGACGGCATTCGACAGATCCAATGGGACGCTCAGGCTTCTCCAGTGCTTCTCCGTATCGATTTCAAACGAAGTCGACGCGCGGTGATCGTTGCCTCCTCCGGTGAGGTCACGGTAGTCCTTTAACTCCACTCGAAGTGTGAACGGGGCTCGTGTTTCATTTTTTATCTGGAAGTTGAGACTTTCAAACTGTGAGATATCACGAGTGTCGATGTACGTGCTGCCGTTCGCAGGCCCGACACCGGCCAGGGCTGCACCGAAAAAACCGAATCCGGATTCGGCGATCAAAACGATTGAGCGCATCGCACCCGTGCCGCCACGAATTGTATCGGTCTCATGTATGACAGTGACGTTGTTTGATGTCACCGTGCGGCCGCCGAGCAGATTATGTGTCCTGGATTCGGGTGTTGGGAATGTGGCGTCACCGTTCCAAAACGGAACCACCGAAAGGTCTGCCATTGTGGTGAATCGCCATGAAAACGGTCCGTCGATGCCTGAGACAGGATTCCCGAACAGATCAACAACGGCGTCAGGATCGATCTGGACATAGTATTCGGTCGAGTTCACCATGTCCGCTGGCAGATTCAGCAGAATCTGTTGCCCCGAAGCCGTGACTGCGGACGACGTCACCGGGAACGTCGCGAAGATGGAATTATCGGCTCCGCGTGCGATGACGAAATTGCCCGTGCCCAGGATAACGATGCCGTCGAACGTCAGCACAAGATGAGTGTCAACTGCGACGTCAACGGCACCGTCGACCGGTGAGAACGTCTGCACAGCCGTCAGCAGCAGCCGATCTTCCATCAGTTCCGTCGCTGGCTGAACACTGACCGAGCACGGTCCTGCGAAGGATCCGTGGCGTACGGATCGTCTGATAGGAGCACGGAACAGGTCGGTGACTGCCTGTTGAAACACTGTTGCGCGGCTTTGCGAACAGCCTGTTTTTCCGTGGGTGCGGACCGGGACAGTCGTCCAATGGTTGCTGTTCAGCAGACTTCGACAGAGTTTCCGGAAGCGGACGGATAGCATCAATGGTTCCAATGACTCTGAAGGCGGCCCGGGGCGAAGTTACATCAAGGATTCGTTTCGGTGAATGAATACACTACAGATGGCAACCGGGGAAGTGCCAGAATATTATGTAAGACCCATGTCCCTGCATGGCCAAATAGCCTCGTATTGCGCCATTTGACGTTGGTGTCCGCAGCCGCCGACAGGTGATCTGCCGTCTCGCGGTTGCTGGCGCGCATTACCTCCGCAGACTGAGATGAAGACGCTGCGCAGTGCCATCGCTAACAGGGAACTGCTTCGCGATTGGAAATCTCCGAGGCATCGGTTGGCCGTCGAGGAGAAACTACGCGGTCAGAAAGACGCAGATCGTCCGAAACCTGGTACCTGATTCCAGAGATTATTCCTGTCCTGGTCGATAGTCGTCGGGCCGATCGGCGTCTCCTGGCAGCATTTTCAGATCACGGGTGGTTTTTTCGTGCACATCATCGTCCGGCGTTTCGACTTCGACTTTGATCTCTGTATCGCCGAGCAGGATCTGATCACCGCAGCGCAGCACGTGCGAAGTGACGTCATGACCGTTGACGATTGTCAGATTGGTTGAATTCAGGTCACGTATTTCGAATTGGCCACGGCCGTTTATCAGGATCTCGGAATGACGCCGGCTGAGCAAGTCATCATCGATGGTCAGATCAGAGCGGTGGCTGCGTCCGAGCACAACAGGCAGGCGAGATGGCAACAGTTCGACGCGGCCAGCGGGCAGGCCAGGTGAGATCAGGATTAGTTTTTTCACGTCGATATCTCACTTAATGTGTCAAATTCAGACTTGCCCCTATCCCTCCTCCAGCGGTTTTCTGCAGTGTGCAGTCGCTTCAAACCGCAGAATCGGAATGGAGGCACACCAGAATACTCTGGCGTGGGAAGTACGGAACGAATTTGCCGTAAATACTGAAGTAGGATTTTGCGAATGCTATTCCCCATGAGTGTTACTGCCTACTCAGGAAAACGTTAGAAAAAAGACAATGGTGCTCAGCGAAAAGCTGCTGACTTGTTGATTTCTTAGCAAATCGCGTCTGACGTGCGACGACAGTATACATTTGCCATCGGCTATGAAACGGTACTATGACAAGCTCAACACAAGCAGCCAACGACGTTGAACGTGATGCCCGTCCGGTGCCGGAGAGCCCATCAAAGCGTCAAAAGAAGTCAGGCAGGTCCGTACCGAGGGTTGATGCAATACCCGCAGATCACTCCACCGTCGCTGACCGAATTCTTCGCCGGCTGGATGAAATGGACTTGCGAGTGGAGCAGCTGGCGGCAGCACAGGACGGCCACCAGCCCGGTGGTGCTGATGCTGAATGTCTGGAACGGTTACAGGCAGAGATCTCCAGCGGTACAGATACCCTGGCGCTGCAGTTCAACGAGGCATTGCATCAGCAGAATCAGGCCATTGCGGGGATCGCTTCGGCATTGAACGGACTTCAGGAGGTCTTCACGCAATCGTTTGCCGACTTTGCCGCCAGAGCAGTTGTTGAGGATCTATCGGCGTCGACCCCAGGAAACCATGATCACACCGAGCCCGAGGCGAACGGTGACGCCTTTGAAGCAACCGACAAATCAGATGAATTAACGGGCTCACAGGCAAGTGCGTGGGACGAAATCAAGAACGCATTCCTGATCGACGAATGTCGTGGCCGCACCGACGACAATGAAGGCACCAATGAATCGTCTGAATTGCCCCTGCCGGATAATGACACTGAGACTATCGGAGCAGTAGAACCCGTCGAGACGTTCGAGATTCCCGAGTTGTTGGACATTGACGACCTTTCTGATGCGGAACTGCGTCCGGCACTCATTGACAGAGAGTGTCTGATGTCGACGCTCGTGCAACGTCTGCTGCGAAAGGTGCGCTCAGAGCAGACGCTGTCGCCTGAGCAACTTCAGGACATCAAAGACGGATTGCCGGAAGAGCTGGCCGGCAGGGTCGAAAAAAGTCTCAAGGTGCTTAGTCAGCAGGAACGTCTTGGGCAATTGGATCTCTGCCTCGAGCGTGCCCGCCTTTCGCGGCAGTTGTCCACGCTGGAAAAAACCCGGGAAAAGCTGGAAGCCAACGCGCGGGGACTCGGCCTGACAATCAGCGAAGACGGATTGCTTGAAGGCGCCACTGAGTCCTCGCAAAAACGCGGTTCCAAAGGCCGCCGATGGCTCACCGTGATGGGTTTTGGAAACTGAGTTATCGGCACTGACCGCTGATAGCACCCATTGCCGGCAGGCCAGCTTCTTCGGTTTGATGCTCGTGCCTTCAACGTGCCTTTGCGTCGCGGACTTCGATCACATGCCTCGTTCGTGTTCTACAAACCCACGCCAGTTGGCGTGGGGCGAAAAGCCGAGCCCCCGTCCTGGAGCTTCGATACAGCGAGCAAGCTCGGACTCCTTTGACTTAACGCGTATATCGGACGCAGCGTCGACAAAGAACAGCGATTTTGAATCCAGCAGAAAGGTATACAAGGGAAGTCGCGCGGGATCGAAGCCCATCAGATTAACACACGCAATATCAACGGCCAGTGGATTGTATCCGGAAATAATGAGGCCGGGCGTCAGGGCGCATGGGCCCGTTTCCATCTCCACCGATGATACCGTCTACTACGCAAAACATCGCGCGCTGAGGTGTCTCGTGCAACGTCCCTTCGTTATCCGCGTAGCACATGAGTTTGGCGAGGTCGGCCACCATACGCCAACAGGTATCGTTGCCGTGCCAATTCCCTCCATCCGTCCGGTCGGTCTCGTCGCTGAGTTCCAGTCCCATTTTCCGCAACAGGTTCCTGCAGCGGACATAGAGCCTGGAATGGAACAGCGTATTGTGAAGGCGTTCCAGGTAACGGTTGTGGGAGCTGACAAAGACGGCGTTGATGATTTTACGTATTTTCAGGATGATCGAATCCGCGATGACCACCGGGTCAACGGCTTGATCGCCTCCCTTTGCCGGCGTGCCCAACGTGTAGTGGACCAGGAAATTCTTGTTCGTGTTCATGCCCACCATCCCTTTCAGGTTCAAAGTCGCACCGACTTTTTTGTGGACCTTGAGCTTGGGAACGGAGATCAGGGCATCACACGAGAGGATGGTTGAGGAGACCTGGTAACGATGGGTCGATCCACGGTGATTGCGCTGTGTCTCGCTGGTGTCCGGGTCGGCTCCGAAAAATTCACCGGGCTTGCCATACAGCATGCTCTGTTCGCCCAGATCGACGACGACATCACCGGCCGGGTCTCCGCCCAGCGGCGTTCGATTGAAACTATAAACGTTGCCGTCACCTACTTTCGCAACGTACCGGCGCAAATCCAATACATCCAGATTTACTCCCAGCCGATTTCGGTATGCTGCCTGAACGACCTTCAGTTTCATGGTGTCGATAAGGTTGTCAAAATCACAGTCTTCAACCGGTGCATCCGCGACAATAATCTGGCCGTGCTGTTGTACTGCGATCAGGCAGTAATCTGCGACCGCGCGAATTACGGAGGGGTGCGTAACAACCGAGTAAATATCGCCACCGGCGTAGTGCTGGTCGATCACGAAGTTCGGCTTGATAACAACGGTATTACCTGGTCCCAGGATCGCCCCAACGGATTCCATTCGGCTTTTCCGATGTTGTCTTCATCCATCTTCAACAGAATGAAGTTGTCTCTGACCGCCCGATACGCAGGATTATCTGTTTCTGCTTTATGTTCCGGCCCGAAAGGATACTCAGGATAAACCTCACTTGGATCATAAGGAGCGGCAGACGAATAGACGGGCGTGTCTCGCGTTATCGCAACATCCAGATTCTCCAGTGTATGGACGTTATTCACGATGTGCGATTTCCGCTGCGGCGAGCTCATCCTGTAATACCCCGAGTGATTCACCGTCTATACACAATCGCTTCCAGAGTGCATAGTTAATCATATTCCAGAATAGCATGGCGTCGGCAGGTCGGCTCGTCCGAAGACCGTTGATCAAGTCCGGGCACACGACTTTCTCGGCCAGGGGAACCAGCGGGCCAAATACGGAGCGGTCGGTCGCCCAGTCACGGCGTTTGATGCCAAACCCCGTTTTACGCCGCTTGACTATGACCTCGGGCACGTCTGCTTTCCTGGCTATCGCTTTGCGAATACGATTCTCCGGCCGATGAAGCTTGATGGCCCATGGAATAGAGAACGCGTATTCCAACACGCCGTCGCCATAAAGCGGAGAGCTGAGATGTCTTGATTGGGCGTGCGCAAGTTTGGACCACAACGTTAATGTGATGTCCTCGTCTCCCAATAGTGAATAAGCTGCCCAGATGTGGCAAAGAGACTGTGCCTCGACCTTTCGCATGGTCATCACCTGCCTTGCGATAACATCCATCGGGCGTACCTGAAAATGGTTGCACACCCATTCTAAATCACCATGCTGGTGCCACTGCCATATGGGGTTGCGATGATCTTCCAGAGGAAACGTGTTGCGAAGCGCCTGGGCTTTTGTCAACAGGTGCGTACCGCGACCTGTGCAATTCGCCGTCAGACGCAGCAGAAGTCCGAGCACCGGTGAACGCAACACGTAACCCAACGGCGTGTCCCGATAGTATAAATGATTCCGGAAGTTTCCAAAAGCGCCCCCGGCGCCGAGTCCCTGAACGACGATCCGTCTGGAGGACGGTATTCCGCTCTTGAACATATTATAGATGCAGGGAGTCTGAACGTGATGCAGGGGCTCTTCTGCGGCCGCGATGGATTCAAGTACGCCGAGTCTGAACACTGCGTCACTCAGCGATCCCGTGCTGCGTGTACCGCGACTTGCACAGTTAGCGAGATGCAGAAGTTTGCCACTCAGGGACGGATCAAGCTCAACGGCACGGACAACGTCCTTGAACTCGTAGAATGGATCCGTAAACAGATTGTTGAGCTGTACGACTGACGGCGGCAACGGCGGTATCGCGTTCACCGTCTTCATGATTTCTTCCCGATTTAGGTGGAACTCAGAACCTGTCTGGGCTGTAGTCATGATTGTTGTCACACCTCAAGACGTCGTTGAAGGCCGTTTTTTCTTCCCCTACGTGGAGATCCGATCGGCGGCCACGGGATGAAATTGCGTCCGAATTGCAGAGTCGCGCCGATAAGCGGGAATTCCCCTAAGATCGTTCGTCGAATTGCACACAGAAGGGCTTGTTTGATTCCACGGGAGGGAATTCCCTCATTGCCAAACAATCAGGTAATCCTGGTGCCAGCGGACAGTTGCTAAGCCTGAACGGACCAACACTCTCACCCAGGGCCTTGGCTGTCGTTGGTGTAACAACGCCGTGGTCCAGGCCCTTGTTCCGGTGAAACAGATTAGAGTACAAGAACATTTTTCATTAGTTATTTGTCGTTCATCATTTGACATGTGGAGGGGAGGAGGGTGATGGGAGACGCTGAGAAAGCGACTGAAATTGAAGATCGGCTGATCGGTTTTGCGGTACGAGTGATCAAAGTCGCAGACGCTTTGCCGAAGTCATCCGTCGGAAAACACATTGCAGGACAACTATTGCGCTCGGGCAATTCGCCGGCACCGAATTACGCGGAAGCTCGCGGAGCTGAAAGCAACGCTGACTTCGTTCACAAGCTGAAGATCGCATTGAAGGAGCTCAACGAAAGTTGCGTTTGGCTGAAAATGATTTGCCGCGCCGAACTAATGAAGACGGAACTGCTCAATGACCTGATCGACGAAAACCAACAACTGTGTCGAATACTGAATGCATCGGTGAAGACCCCAAACAACGGTAGCGAGCAGTATCTCGCGCCTATTCTTCCAATGACAAATGACTAATACGAAATAACTAATGACAAATTCTTCCTTTCTCATATTCAATTTCCGACGTACGCCATCGGCCGAGAACTGGAAATCGGCGACCGCCCGGATGTCGATTCGATCGTCGACGTAATACAGAACGCATCAAGCGGTCTCCGCGATCTGATTGGACACGTCGTTCTAAGTGAATCGTTTCGCAACAACTGATCGAGGATGTTTTTCGTTAGTTATCTGTCATTGATTACCGACAAATGTCGTGCACACAGCGATGTCAGATGACTAATGACAACTAACAAATGACAAATTCTTCACCAACCGGAAAACCGTCGAACGCTGTTTTCACGACCACCATCGTGTGTGTCGTGCTGTCTGTCTGCCGGTTCAGTCATGCGGCAGATCAACCCAACATTCTGCTGGTGTTGTCCGCTGACCACGGTGTTCCGCACCCAGGCGCCTGTGGCTGCGAGGAAAGCTGGATCGCTGGATGATTCGCGAAAGCGACGACCTGCCGCTCCCAACGCATGCCCGCCAGAATCTTCGAGAGTAAAGTGCAATCCTGCGGGTCCGGGTGTCAAAGCGTCGTCGAAAACCGTTGCAATGCCGTTTTTTCGGTTCTTTTGGAACAAATGCAATATATACGCCGCTTCAAGCATCTTACAATTGCGTCCTTCGTGCCCCACAATTCCGCTGGTTGCGACTCGCAGTTGTCCCGCCGCCGAACCCCTCCATTTGCTCCCCCTCCGAGAGACAGATAATGATCGACCGCAGAAATATGCTTCAAGGAATGGCAGCCGGTTTCGGCGCTGCTTTGGGTTCGACTCTTTGCACTGGCAGCGTGCAGGCGGCTGCACGCGGAACGGGCTCGCCCAAACGCATCATCTTCTTCATGCAGAACCAGGGCTTCGATCCGGCCACCTGCATTCCGAAAGGCATGACCGGCAGCGGTTCACTGGCGAAAGCCAAACTTCCCGAGCCCATCGAGGCACTCGAGCCTTATAAGGAACGACTGCACATCATCAACGGCCTGCACGGCATGCACACCAGCCCCTCGCACAGCGCCTTTTTCGGCGCGCTCGGTGGATATCGAGGTAGTGACGGTGTGCCGCCCAGTGCCTCGACGATCGATTATGAACTGAGCAAGGTTCTTCCACAGACGCTTCTGCCACATCTGTGCATCGGCATGGACTCCATTGAGAACATGACAACCAAGCCCACGATCGCGACGCTGTCGGCCAGCGGTGCTGGGCAGCCGATCTTCATGCATTCGAATCCGAATCATCTTTATCAGATGCTGTATGGCGGCATCTCAACAGGCGACATTCGACTCCAGCACGAAGCGCGATCGAATGTGTTGAATCAGATCGAAAAGCTGGCCGCCGCAAATGGCCGATCGCTTCCGACCACAGATCGGCAGCGCTACGGTCAATACGTCCAGGGATTCGGGGAGATCAATGGCCTGCGCGATCGGCTTGGCACGGTTTCCGATCACCTGCGCAAGTTCGCGCCTAAGGTGGACGAGCGATACACCAAGCCGGAGTTTGAAACGGACTGGCACGATGTTCTGCTGGACCTAGGCATCTCGGCACTCACGTCGGGTATCACCAATACGCTGACTATCGGGTCCGGTCGTGGCGAGATCTTCGGTGCGTGGAAGGGATTGGGCGTCGAGCAACAGGGCCACAACCTTGGGCACATGGAGCAGCCGGACAATCCGATCTGGATCAAGATCCGTCAGTACAACAGCCGCATGCTGGTGAGGATCATGGAGTCGCTGGAGAGCGTGCCCGAAGGCAGTGGGACCATGATGGACCATACGCTGATTGTCTACACCAGCAACAACGCGGACAAACAGCACACCAACGGCGCCAACTGGCCGGTCATGTTGCTGGGCAACTTTGACGGCGCGTTCAAGACCGGTTGCTTCACGCAACTGGACGGCAAACGCCCGATCAACGCGTTGTTCGCGACGCTCCTGCGAGTCGCGGGGCAGAATGTTGATCGCTTCAACATGAGCGAGCAATTGGCCAAAAAGTTCGACGCGAGTATCGGCCCGCTGGGGGAAGTGCTGGCATGACCCCCGCAGCGGTGGCAAAGAAGTCGCAGCCGAAGTCGTGAGACTTCGAATTTGCCATACGAGACGGCCTGGGGCTTCTCGTTTCCAGATCTTGCCGCGGGCGACGTTTGGAACATTTGTGATATCGACGCTTCATCCCGTGCCCGCTGAAGTCTCACGACTTCAGCTACAAAGTTAGATGCGACTATGGTGAGATTTGCTCTGGCAATTGTGGTTTCGTATGGCCTGCTGTCCGTAGCAGTTGCCGAGACATACACGCCTGGTCAGGGGGGCAACAAGGCCTACGACACCTTCGCTAAGTCGTTTCTTGCCAGCCACTGCGTGGACTGTCATGGCGACACAGACCCCGAGGGCTATCTGTCGCTCAATGAGCTGGGGCCTGTTGACGAACTCAACGCCGGCACCTGGAAATCAGTGTGGGCGCAGGTCACCTTGAAGGAGATGCCGCCCAAAGATGCGGACCAGCCGGAAGTCGTCGAACGGTTGCTGTTCTCCGACTGGATCGTCGGTGAACTGGCACGCGTCATGCGAAAAAAGGGTGGGTTCCGTGCTCTCCTCGATCCGAACAAGGGCAACTACGTCGATCACAACCTGCTCTTCGGTTCGCTGCCCGATGGCATCAAGCTCGCACCGGCATCATCTCCGGCACGTATCTGGCGTGTGACACTCCAGGAGCACATCACGCGCCTCAACGAGTTGATCAACACGGAGCCGGAATTCAATCGGGAAAAGCCAGGTCTTCGCACACGTGGAGATGTCGTTCCCACCAACCACGGGGGCGAACTCAAGCTCTACTTCGGGACGGACCGCATCATCAAATGGCAGGGCGGGACCGTCGCCTATGCCACGTCGGTCAAGAGTGTGCCAGCCGTCCTGTCGTCGGCGCGTGATCACGGACTGGAAAACTATCCGGATTTCTATACGGTCAACAGTGCAGAAGCGACACAGATCATGAGTGTTGCTGGGGACATCATTCGCTATATGGCCTACGGCCCGCTGAGCATCGCCAATCCGGAACAGATCACCGACGATCCAAACTCGTACGAGATAGAAGGCGACATCCGCGGCCTGCCTACTGCCCTCGTCTACAGCACCAAAGTCGTACGTCCGCTGACGCCAGTCTACGATCTCATGAAAGAAGAGGGTGTCACGGACGAACAGTTAAGTGCTGCAGTGGACTACCTCTTCGAAGCACTCACTTACCGTCCACCGACCAGGGATGAATCGGATGCTTACCTGGCAATCGTTAAACAGTCGATCGAAAAACTCGGCAAGGCAGACGGCGCAGTCCTCGGCCTGTCCTCCATCTTCCTCGATCGCGACGCACTCTTCAGACCGGAACTGGCTGAGAACAGCAAACCGGATCAGCATAGTCGCGCCATGCTTCAGGACTGGGAACTGGGTCTGGCGGTGAATCACGCGCTGAGATACATCAAGCCGGACGGTGAACTGCGGAAGGCAATCGTCGATGGGCAAATGCGGACCAGGGCCGATGTCAAACGCGAAGTCGAACGCATGCTTGCCGACGACAGCATCCGCAAGCCACGCATTCTGCGTTTCTTCCGCGACTACTTCGACTACGACCGTGGCGGCTACATCTGCAAGGATTCGAAAGCGCTGGCGGATACGGGCGTGAGCAACACGGGAACGTCGCACTATCGTGCTATGTTTGACGCGACTGCGAGCACCGATCGTCTGATTGAACTCATCCTTCAGGAAGACAAGGATGTGCTTAAACAGTTGCTCACGACGGACAAGGTCGTAGCCACAAAAACAGACAATGTGTACTTCGGCCGGAAACACACGCCTGAAGAACGACAGGCGTCCGTAACTGCTGCGAAGAAGGCGGCGGAAGAGGCGGCCAGGAAGGATGCTGCTGACCTCGTGGCGGCGGAGAAAGAGGTTGCCGAGCTTGAGGCCACGTTGAAGGCCAACCCGGAAGAAAAGGCGACGCAAAAGTCGTTAGAGCGAAAAAGGAAGGAGCTGGCGGCGTCAAAGAAGAAGTCAGCGGCAGCGAACAAAAGGAGACGAACGAATGAGAATCACGACGTTGCCGAGGCCGAACTTTCGGGGCCGAAGATATACGCCCGAGTGAGTCGGCGCAGCTTCGGCAACGGATCCATGAAACCAGACCGTATGCTGGCCACGGCGCCGGAAGGTCAGCGTTTGGGCATCCTGACGCATCCCAGCTGGCTCGTTTCACACTCCGATGCAATGGACAATCACGCCATCCTGCGAGGCCGATGGATTCGCGAACGATTGCTTGGCGGTGGCATTCCCGATGTGCCGATCACAGTGGACGCCATGCTGCCGGATGATCCCGCGAGCACACTGCGCGAACGCATGCACGTCACAAGGGACACTTACTGCTGGACCTGCCACAGGAAAATGGATCCGCTTGGCCTGCCGTTCGAGATGTACAACCACGCGGGCCTGTATCGGGAAATTGAACTTAACAAACCCGTCGACACCACGGGCGAAATTACCGATTCGGGCGACCCGACGCTCGACGGCAAAGTCTTCAACGCCATTGAGATGATTCAGAAGCTCGCGGAGAGCGAACGCGTTGAACAGGTCTTCGTTCGGCATGCCTTCCGCTTCTGGATGGGCCGTAACGAAACCATCAACGACGCTCCCGTGCTACAGGATGCATGGCACACCTACCGGAACAGCGGCGGCAGCATGAAAGCACTGCTCGCATCACTGTTGACTTCCGATGCCTTTCTCTATCGGAAATTGGAACGACCAGTGAATCACTCTGCTCCCTAAGATGAATTGCGTTGCAATGATCTACGTCATCGATAGTCATTCAGGGAGGCGGCAATTTTCGATCAGACGATCAATCAGGACCACCGGCAGAGCCGGTGGTATGAGGAAGGCCCCTGGACAGACTGTCCCGTTATCTGGGAGTTGTAAATTGACTGGATAGAAGAAGTAGCCTCCCTACATTCTGGCGTTTTGCGCAGAGTTAGTGTTATTCGAACTCGTAGGGTCAAAAAACACCGACGCCAGAAAAGCTGTTTGACAATCAGTTGTCAGCAAGCGAATCGAGTCACGATTTCGGCCGCACGTGGTTGAGACGATTGGACCAC
>JAPYTO010000070.1 GCA_029941865.1 Fuerstiella sp.
TGAGTATCAACCTGGCGGTGTTGAACTTCCTGCCGATTCCGATTCTGGATGGCGGACACATGGTCTTTCTGATCTGGGAAGCTGTAGCCAGACGAAAACCAAGCCCCAGGATCATTAACCTGGCTCACGGTGTAGGGCTTGTGTTCATTATCTCGCTGTTTGTCTTCGTCATGTACCTGGACATCTTCGTCAACCGACTGGGCTTCGGCGGGTAAAACCAGTGCCTGAATTGACGTTCCGTTCGGTTGTGGTGCAGGCGTCCCGCCTGCAAATGGGCGGGTACTTCCAATTCAATGGCCACAGAGCGATTACGCCGCGGATTGATGCCATGTAATACTCAGGCGTCGCGGTTGTTCCTATCGAAATTGTGGCCGTCCATCACGTGGCGGTCCTCCGCCCCCTGAACGGCTTCCACCACGTCCCTCGTTCCGTTCACGCCCGCTGCCTCGGTTGTCATCCCGATCCGGTCGACCGTACCCGCCTCGGCCGCCATACGATGGCCCTCGCCCCATTCCTCCACGGCCCCCGAACGACCAACGCCGCTGAAGCTCAGTAAGATCGTTAATCAATCCTGCGACGGCTGTATCCTCCGCGTTGACTCTCTCCCGTTCCATCTTTAACCGCTCCATTTTCAATGAATCGGCTGCACGGCTGGGGTCCATCTTCATTAATGCCACTTGCATACTGCGGTCGCCTTGCTGGAAGACATCCACCAGATTGTCGTCATTTTCAAGCAGAGTCCGCAGGTCGCCGTTTCGGTCGCCCAGATGCTTTTCCATGAACACATGACGGTAGTGATTCAAACCGCTCCAGATGCACGAGATCACCAATACCCCTGACTGGCGGCGCCGGGCATCTTCGGAGCCGTTGGGCTCGTCATTATTTCGGCCTCTGACTGTTGTCTCGGACAGTAGTTTCCACTCGTCCGCATCAAAAAGTTGTTGCAGATGTGAGGATTGACTCAAATCAAATATTCCCTTCGGCGGCCCTTTCGGTTGGGGGGAACGACCCGATTGGCCAAACGGAGGGCGGAGCTGCTTCATAATCCAGATAATCTTCGTCAGTGTAATCTCACAGCTTTCATCCGGCTCAAACCCGCTCAGTTTGCTGTCAAGTTCAGAAGGCGTGTTCTCTGGTATGATGGACTCCAGGAACAACTCAAACTGCGATTCGGTGAAATCCACCGAACGCCGCCCGCCTTGTGATGGTGGTGGTCCCAGCATCCACACTACGATTACGTCGTTAACAGCGCGACTTTCCACATATGCGCGCTCGACTTTGTTCACCCATTCCGCCGAATGGCCGTCGTAGCTGCGAATCTTCGCCTCTTGTGTCGCGTCCAGCGGCCTCCACCATTCGTGCAGAGTTCGCAATTTGGACTCCAGAGACGGATCGTCCGCAACTGCCTTGTGAATGGAAATGATTCGTTCTTTGTACTCAGCATCTTTTGATTCGAATCCAGCAGCCTGAGTCAGCAGACGACCCTGCTGACCTGGTTCCAGCTGATCAAATTTGTCGATTGCCGCCTGCACTTCAGGATCCGGTTTCTCCAGTCTTTCCATCCACCCGGTACAAAGAACGGCAACGGCCACACCTGTCATCACCGACAACACGGGAAACAGATTGTCCTTTAGGGAGTTGCTCACTGGCCTGGCTCCTTCTGAGTTTCTTCAGGACTGAGTTTCAACGCCCTGAGGGCGCCCACGTCCGGAACAAGGTCGTAGAGTTCGATCGAGGGCAGCAGGTCCATGTGTTCAAGGGCCACGGCTTCCGCGTTCGATTCGGTTTCCCGCTTTTCCTGGATCGTGCTGGCGATGGTCAGCCCGGCCCCCGCCCCCATGACTCCCAGCAGGAAGCAGGGCAGGACTCGATAGCGTGCCAATGCCTTCGCCAGTTCTTTCAGCCGCCTGCCCGACGAATCCCCGTCGTTTTTGATGACTTCAGCTGAGATGGTCGCCAGCGTTTCCTGAGTAAACTGCCCGCTGGCGGACACTTCCTCCAGAGAATCAAGCAACGCCCATGTTTTCGAGAGAACGTCGGCATGGCTGCGGGCTGAGGAATCGGTGATGAGGATCTGTTCGACCTCATTCATCTGAGTATCATCGAGTTCACCGTCAAGATAGCTGACTAGTTCCGTCAGCTTCTCGTCGAGGGGCTCGTCCAGATTCTCCGGCTGTTCCGACATGATCAAGTCCGACTGGGATCGATACGTCCATCTGCTTAAAGATGGCGTTCGAGAACTTCCTTCAGGTTACCTCGTGCTCGCGAAAGCAGTGATTTAACCGCCACAATGTTTAGGTCCATAATCTCGCCGATATCCTGATAACTCATGCCCTCAAACTTGTGCAGCAGCACGGCCGTCTTCTGGCGTTCGTTCAGTGAATCAAGCGCGTTGCGGACAATGTCCTGTGTCTCTTTGGAATCAATCACTCTGGTCGGCATAAGTGCCGATTTTTCTGCCAGAAATTCTTCGTCCCGGCGAACTGCGTCGTCAGACGTGGCGGAACCGGACAGCGGTATTTCCCGCCTTCTGGCCAAGCCTCGCTTTTGGTTGCTGGCCAGATTGTGGGCAATTCGGAACAGCCATGTGGAGAATCGGGCACGGGCCGTATAGCGTTCGCGGGCCTTGTAGACACGCATAAACACTTCCTGAGCCATATCTTCGGCGGCTGTCCGATCGCGAATCAAGTGATAAAAGAAGCCGATCAGGCGGTCCTGATACCGCGTGACCAAATCCTCAAATGCCGAATCATTGCCGCTGACGACCTGCAACATCAGTTGTACATCCGGATCGGCCAGATACTGATTCGGTAGTGATTGCGAAACCAATGAAGACGCTCCAGATCCGCCGTAAAGCGATTGGCAAAGTCAGCCTGCACTCTGCAATGACAGATTCTCAACAAAATGACAGCGACAGGCGAATACGTCTACTGTATGCCTGGATCAAAGGAAAATACAGGAAGTATGGAACTCATGGCGCGCAAAAAAACCTTGACCACGAATGGTCAAGGTTTAGTGAAGTGACCCCAGGGGGATTTGAACCCCCGTTACTGGAATGAAAATCCAGTGTCCTAGGCCTAACTAGACGATGGGGCCGCATTTCAATGCTTCTGTCGGATCCCGGAGAGCCCCGACTTCACAGATTATCCCGGCAAACAAACGTGACCTCGAAAAAACTCCTGACCCGGGATGATAACAACAAATTTCGAGTCATCGCCCGAAACTTTATGCCTCGCTCCCGCTGGCCCCTGCAAAGATGCTCGCGGTACAATTCGCTGTTTTCCACCGGAAAATGTAACGGAACTACATACTTGCTGGAGCGTTGTCGTCCCGCGATTCACGAAGGATCGCGTCCAGCACCTCTTTGCGATGCACTGGAATTTCACGCGGCGCTTTGATGCCGAGACGAACCTTGTCACCTCGAACTTCAATCACTGTAATCACGACATCGTCGTTGATCACGATACTTTCATTTTTTTTTCTGGAAAGAACTAACATCTCACGCCCTTAGCGCGGCTCCAGGGATCAACGTTCCTCTCACTGATTGAAAGATGCCATTCGAGCGATCAGGTTCGGAAGAAAAACGCACCGACGGAAATTCCGTTGATAAGTACATTTTAGGGTGAGTCCTCACCCGGTCAACCAGCCGAACAGCACGAAATCGAGACAACGTGTCTTGCATGTCCACTGCCAGGAGCATTTGAACGTCAAATGCCCTTGTGCAGAGGGTTAGCTGGAGATCATTTCTTTCAGCTTCTTCAGAGGTCGTACCTTGACCACGTTTGAAGCTGGTTTTGCCTTGATAGTGATGGTTTCACCGGTCGCTGGGTTGCGACCTTCTCGCTCCGGAGTCGCTTTTTTCCTGTGAACATAGATTTTCATCAGGCCTGGGAGATTGAAGATCCCACTGCCTTGTGTCAGGTTTTCTTCAATCAAGCCCTCTAATGCATCCAGGACTGCACTAACCTCTTTGCGGCTCTGCTCGGTTTTTTCAGCAAGTGCATTCAGGATTTCAGATTTTGAGAGGGGTTTGTCCTTTGCCATCGGCGGAGAACTCCTTATGGGCTGCTCAAGTGAACCTCACAATGCCACAATCAGCTATGTTGCGAGGGAAAAACATGTGTTGAGGGGAGATTAAGGGAGCCACACAACATGTCAATGTTATCCAGGGCCACAAATCCACAATTTGCTGGGTTTGTTGATTGCAGACACCATTTTGCTTTGGAAACCGTCAGTTTCTCACTAACCTCGCCCATTCAGGCCGTCGTTGTGTCAAGAAAACACAAGGTTACTGTACGCATGAACACCACAAACTCGCATCGGATGCAATGACACTTCGAATTATTGGCGGCGAGTTCCGTCGCCGGATCCTAAAAATCCCACACGGGAATACGACTCGCCCCTACACCGATCGCATACGTCAGATCGTATTTGATCGCATTGCGCCTCTGGTCCCTGATGCGCGCGTGGCTGACATCTTTTCTGGTGTGGGCACGATGGGTATGGAATCATTAAGTCGTGGTGCAAAATCGTGTGTGTTCATTGAAGGCGATCCAGCCATTCACAAATCGCTGACCGACAATGTCGCCACCATTGCCCCTGAGAAACCGACGGTTTGCTGGAAAACCAACATTCATCGAACGTCATTTTGCCCCAAGGGTGCTGACGAGTGTTTTCCATACGATCTGCTGTTCTTCGATCCACCGTACGATCAGTGCCCGCTGCTGGCGCCCCACGATGTGCTGGGAAAAGCACTTGTTCGGCTCGCAAAGCCGAGAACAACGTCCGATGACGCGACCATGATTCTGAGAACCCCGGAACACTTTGAATTTTCTGGCTCTGACCCCTGGAAAATCGATGATTGCTGGCGAAAATCCACGATGAATCTGTGGATCCTTAAAAAGCGACCTGTTGTGGATGAATCGTCTGTCCCGGACGAGCCCGCAGTTGCTCAACCACATGACGACGTCGAGTAAAGAGTCCGCCCGTTTCCCTGTGGGGGCGGCAGCCTCGGGCGGGCGGCGACTCACAACAACAATACACGGCTTAAATTTTCGTTTCCGGAGTGCCTCACATGACCGTAGAAAGTGCTAAAGAGCAGTTTACATTTCAGGCTGAAATCAGTCGTTTGCTGCACTTGCTGTCCGAATCACTTTATCAGAACCGCGAAATCACCATTCGCGAATTGGTTTCAAATGCGTCAGACGCGCTCGACAAGCTCCGTCACGCGGCGCTGACCGACTCTGCCATCGATGCGTCAGATCTGACGATCACGATCGAGCCGAAAGCGGACGAGAATCTTCTCACGATCCGCGACAACGGTGTCGGTATGACGCGGGACGAACTTGTTCAGAATCTGGGGACGATCGCGCACAGCGGCTCACTGGAATTTCTCCAAAACCTGAAAAAGGCTGAGAACAAGGACGACGTCTCGCTGATCGGACAGTTTGGGGTCGGCTTTTACTCGTCGTTCATGGTTTCAGAACGCGTCGAAGTTCGCACCCGAAGCTGGACCGAGGAGTCCGGCTGGATCTGGGAGTCTACCGGTGATGGGGCCTTCACAATTGGCGAACCGGAGGAAGCGTTACCTCGGGGCACAGAAGTGCGACTGCACCTGAAGAAAGACCTGACAGAATTCACAGACACATCGCGTCTGAAGTACATCCTGAAGAAATACTCCACGTTTGTGCCGCATGCAATCATGGTTGACGGCGAGCACATCAACGACCAGCCACCGATCTGGGTCGAGCCGAAGAGTACGGTCACCGACGAACAGTATCAGAATTTCTATGAATACCTGACGCATTTTCCTGGTCAGAAGGCGTTGTGGCATCTGCACCTGACGGCCGATTCACCGTTTCAATTCCACTGCATTCTGTATTGTCCCGACAGTAATCTGGAACGGATGGGATTTGGACGCGCAGAACACGGACTGCATCTGTGTGCCAAACGAATTCTTGTTCAGAACGACAACCGGGATCTGATTCCGGACTACCTGCGTTTTCTACGCGGCATCGTTGATTCCGAAGACCTGCCACTGAACGTGTCTCGCGAAGTACTGCAGGACAACACGGTCTTTCGCAAGATGCAGAAAGTGATTACGAAGAAGGTTCTTGATCATTTGGATGGGATTGCCGGCGACGATGCCGAAAAATACGCGAAATTCTACGGTGAGTATGGTTCGATCCTGCGTGAAGGCATTGGCTCAGATTTTGACCATCGCGACCGACTGGCAAAGCTGCTGCGATTTCAGTCCACCAACAGCACCGCAGAAGATGGCCTGGCGTCTTTGGCGGGGTACTGCGAACGTGCGGGCGACGATCAGAAACAGATTTACTTCGCAAACGGAGCCGATATGGCAGCCGTATTGCGAGATCCCAACCTGGAGATTTTCCGCGAGAGAAATCTTGAAGTTCTGGTGCTGATCGATCCTGTCGATGAGTACGTACTGTCGACACTCGGCAGCTTTGAAGATTGGGATTTGGTATCGATCGATTCTGCGGACCTCAAACTGCCTGGCAGTGAGTCCTCTGATTCCGAATCTGACGACGACAAGAAGAAAGATACGTCGGACGACGACACCGACGTGCCTCAGGGGTTTGACACCGTCCTGAAGCTCATCAAAGAAGTCCTGGGTGACCAGGTCGAAGACGTCAAAAAGTCGGAACGGCTGACCGAAAGCGCTTGTTGTCTTGTGAACGCAAAAGGAGCACAAAGTACGACGATGCAGAAAGTCCTGCAGGTCAACATGCCGGACTTTGAAATGTCAAAAATGATTCTGGAAATCAATCCCAGGGCGACATTGATCAGTCGGCTGTGTGAAATTTCAGTCAACGATGACAACGCCGGGTTTGTCCGGACGTGTGGACAACAGCTGTACGCCGACGCCATGATTATGGCCGGGCTCGCTCCCAACGGCAGCGAAACTGCCAATCGAGTTCAAAACTTCATGATGGAATTGGCACAACAACGGTCTTCGATCGCGACGTAAACTATGAGCCTGTTTGCAGCAGAAAGCTTCACCTCACTACTGACGAATCTTCAGCAGCAGGTCTGCGATGATCGAACAGACGCATGGCCCGCAGAACAGCTGAGGGGTATGGCTGACGCCGGTGTGATGTCATGGGACCTGCCTGTCGCATGGGGTGGCCTGGACCTTGAACCCGTCGATCAGCTGGAAGGTCTTCGTCTGCTGTCTTCTGCGTGTCTGGTGTCAACGTTCATTCTGACTCAGCGCAGTGCGGCTGTGCGGCGGATTGCCACGACAGACAACGAGGCAGCAAAGCAGAGATTACTGCCGGGGCTGCTGTCAGGTGACATCTTCGCGACGGTCGGGATTTCGCATCTGACGACGTCCGGACAACACCTGAAGACACCGCTGGTGCAGGCCAGTGAAACAGCCGACGGAT
The DNA here is from genome assembly GCA_029941865.1 of Fuerstiella sp. Lineage (GTDB taxonomy): Bacteria > Planctomycetota > Planctomycetia > Planctomycetales > Planctomycetaceae > Fuerstiella. Next base: position 7,410 of record JAPYTO010000070.1, read on the forward strand.
TTGTGCTGAACGGAATCGTACCGTGGGCCACTGGTGTCACTCAGGCGGACTATCTTATTACCGGCGGAACTCTTGCGGATGGTCGCCAACTATTGGCGGCGATACCGACGGACGCCCCCGGTCTGACGGTGCAGCCGCCGGTGGAATTGATGGCGTTGAACGCTTCTCAGACCGGTGCCGTTAAGCTTAACAACGTTGTTGTCGACCAGGGGCAGCTGCTGCACGGACCGATCGAACAGGTCATGCAGCGCGGGACCGGAGGCGGAGCCGGTTCGCTGGGTACGTCAGCCCTGGCCATTGGAGCCACGGCAGGAAGCCTGCGATCTCTGACCGAAGAAATGCAGCGCCGACCCGATCTGCAGGAGTTTGTGACGCCGCTGCAGGCGGAGTGCGATCAGCTGACAGCCGAGCTTCGACTTGCGGCGACGGGAGATCATCCGGCCGGTTCTGCAGCCGTGGAACAACTTCGCCGCCAGGCAAATTCGTTGGTGCTGCGATCAGCTCAGTCCTGGCTGGCAGCGACGAAAGGCGCGGGATATGTATCCGGGCATCCGGCCGAACGTGCTGTGCGGGAAAGTATGTTTTTTCTCGTGTGGTCGTGCCCGCAGCCTGTGCTGGCCGCGAACCTGCGGGAACTCGCGTGTGCAGGCTCTGCCGCACCTCACTGAGTCAGCGCCGCCTGGAAGTGCCACGTGGGGCAGGATTGCCTTCCGACCGGACGGGTTGAATACCTGTTTCGTGCTGCCACAACGAAGGTGTTTGCACGGAAGAATTGGAACTCCCGGACTTTGAGAGTAGACTTCCATCTGCCGTACACAGACCCAGCAACCTACTGTTTTGTTATGGCTAAGAACCGGGGTCGTGAAGAATTGTAGTGCGGCCGTCTCGGCTGCTGTTGCAGGCGGGACGCCTGCAACACAACAAGTGCCAAAGCCATGCTTGAATTTTTCAGTCTGCTGCTGATCGCGTTGACTGTTTCCGAAAAACAGTCAGCCGATTCGCAGGTCGACTACCTGACTCACATCGCCCCGATACTGGAAGCGCATTGCTTCGACTGTCACGGGCCGGAGTCTCAGGAATCGGGTTTGCGGCTGGATCGGCGAGCCAATTTGCTGCGAGGTGGGGGCTCGGGAGAACCGGCGATTGTGCCGGGTGACAGTGGCGCGAGTCATCTGATACAGCTGGTCTTGGGAACCGATCCGAAGCTGATCATGCCACCGGAAGACGATCGCCTGTCGGCGGAACAAATTGGCTGGCTGAAAAAATGGATCGACGCCGGAGCACAAATGCCGGCCGAGTTGTCCGGCGCAGAGAAACTCACGACGGATCACTGGTCATTTCAGGACGTGAAGAGACCGGATGTACCGGACATCGAAGGCGCAGTGAATCCCGTCGATGCGTTTATTCTGGATCGGTTACGCAACGAGGACGTTCAACCTTCGGACCCTGCCGCGGCGGCAATACTTGTCCGCCGTCTGTTTCTGGTCATGCATGGACTGCCACCAACTCCGGCACAGCTCGACGCCGCGGTTGCAAAGTTGTCACCCGGTTCAAAGAACGCGTGGCGACAGATGATCGACGAAGTTCTCGACAGTCCTCGTTACGGCGAACGTTGGGCACAGCACTGGCTGGACATTATTCGATTTGGGGAAACTCACGGTTTTGAAACGAATCGCGAACGCCCGAACGCGTGGCATTTCCGTGACTATGTGATCAAGGCGTTCAACGACGACCTGCCGTATGACCGCTTCATCCGCGAACAAATTGTCGGTGACGCGCTGGGGGCCGATATCGCCACGGGATTTCTGGTTTCGGGGCCGCACGACCTCGTGAAAGGCCAGGACCCCAACCTGGCATTGATGCAGCGTCAGGATGAGTTATCAGATCTGATTAACGTGACCGGCACTACATTCATGGGGCTGACTCTGGGATGTGCTCGTTGCCACAACCACAAGTTTGACCCGATCACGCAGCGCGACTTCTATTCGATACAGGCAGTGTTTGCGGGAGTCAATCACGCCGACCGCAGGCTGCCGCTGTCTGCCGAGGCTCAGGAACAGATCGCTCAATTAGAACGGCACATCGCCACCCTCCGAAAACAGCTGGTCGAATTCGCACCGAAAGCTGCGGACCCGTCGCTGCGACCAGCGGTCAACGCACGGCTTAATGTCGAGCAATTCGAAGCGGTTCCGGCAAAGTTCGTGAGGTTGACCATCCGAGCCACTAACAGCAGTCAGCCGTGTATCGACGAGCTGGAAGTGTGGAGCGGTGATCACAACGTCGCACTCTCAGCGCAGGGCACGAAGGCGACGTCGTCGAGCAATCTGCCAGGTTACGAAATTCACAAACTGGAACACATCAACGACGGCAAGACGGGCAACAGCCACAGCTGGATCTCCAACGAAGCCGGTGCCGGCTGGGTACAGCTGGAATTTGCCGCCACGGTTAACATCGACCGGATCGAATGGGGCCGAGACCGTTCGGGCCGCTACAAAGATCGACTGGCAACCGATTACGTCATCGAATCGTCCGCCGACGGCCGAACGTGGATGCCCATTGCCAGCTCGACGGACCGCCTGCCATTCAAAGGAGTGACCACTGCGGAGCCGGTGTACGACTTTGCGGCGGCCGCCCCTGATCGGGCCAGACAAGGCACGGCATGGTTGCAGGAACTGCTGAGCCTCAGCAAAGAAAAAGACCAGCTTGCTGCCGCGACGACCGTGTACGCGGGTACGTTTAGTCAGCCCGGACCGACTCATCGGCTGTACCGAGGCGAACCTTTGGCGAAGCGCGAGGAGGTTGTTCCAGATACGCTGGAAGTGATTGGTTCGCTGGGACTGGACAAGACTTCGCCCGAACAGCAGCGTCGACAGCGATTTGCGGAATGGTTGACGGAGCCGGATAACCCGCTGACGGCGCGAGTGATCGTGAATCGCATCTGGCAGCATCACTTCGGCACAGGAATTGTCGACACGCCGAACGACTTTGGCAGGAATGGGACGGCTCCCAGCCATCCGGAATTGCTTGACTGGCTGGCCAGCGAACTCGTCCGCAGCGGTTGGTCACTGAAGCACATCCAGCGTTTGATTCTGACCTCCAATGCCTGGCAGCAGTCCAGCGTTCCGCAGGCAGACGCGGTCAGGATTGATGCCGCCACACGATTGCTGTGGCGGTTTCCTCCACGGCGACTGGAAGCCGAAGCGATTCGCGACAGTATTGTGGCCGTCAGCGGTGCGTTGAATCCAAAGATGGGTGGTCCCGGTTTCAGTGGGTTTGAAGTGGAAATGGAGAATGTCCGACACTTCTTTCCCAAGGTCGATTACGGTCCCGACGACTTCCGCCGCATGGTCTACATGACCAAAATCCGTCAGGAACGGGAATCAGTTTTTGGTGCCTTCGACTGTCCGGATGCCAGTCAGGTGATTTCCAAACGCAGCCGGTCCACGACTCCACTGCAGGCATTAAATCTGCTCAACAGTACGTTTGTGGTGCAGCAGTCGGAAACGCTGTCGAAACGTCTGAAGAAACAGAATGATTCGCTGGCGGAACAGGTTCAGCTGGCGTATCTATTGTGTTTCGGACGAAACGCAGACATCGACGAAGCGTCTGATGCCGCACGATTTGCCAAAGAATTCGGCCTCGTGAGTCTGTGCCGAGGCCTGTTGAATTCCAACGAATTTCTGTTCATACCCTAAGTAATCATGTTCCGCGACGCGGACTGTTGCGTGTGACGTTGGTAGATCCGCATCGGGTTACCGAAGCGGCACCTTCCACCTTGCGTGCCATTATCAACCGCAAATCTGAAAGCCTTTCCCGATGATATTCCGAGTTCTCGCAGTTCTGTTTCTGTCGTGTGCTGCGTTACAGCCAACGTTCGCCGCAGCCGTTCGCCCAAACATCGTGTGGATCATCGTTGACGATATGTCGGCCCACTTTTCGTGTTACGGTGAAACGGCAATTGAAACGCCGAACGTGGATCGGCTGGCGGCCAATGGAGTGCGTTTTACGAACGCGTATGTCACGGCACCCGTGTGTTCCACATGCCGATCTGCCTTTATCACAGGCATGTATCAAACCAGCATCGGTGCTCATCACCATCGCAGTGGGCGTGGCGCCCGGAAGATCCACCTTCCCGATGGGATCGTGACCGTTCCGAAGATCTTCCAGGACGCGGGCTACCACACGTCACTGGGCGGCTGGCCAAACACAAGGAAGGGGCGTTTTGGCAAAAGTGACTACAACTTCGAATGGGACGCATCAATTTATGACGGCAATGACTGGAGTGACCGTAAACCGGGTCAGCCGTTTTTTGCTCAGATTCAGACGCCTGGCGCAAAGCGGCGCGGTGGCAGCATGGAATCGGCCGCAAAATTTCAAGCCAGATGTGCTGAGATCTTCGGAGCAGCCACGCCAATAAGCAAGGTGACACTGCCACCGTACTATCCCAACGATCCCGTATTGCTGGCCGACTGGGCGGCATATCTGGACTGTTGTCGATACACCGACCGTCTGGTGGGTGAAGTTGTTGAGCGATTGAAGGACGAAGGTGAACTTGAAAATACGATCATTCTGTTCATGACGGATCACGGCATCAGCCATGCTCGAGGTAAGCAGTTCCTGTACGACGAAGGCATTCATGTTCCGCTGGTCATCGCCGGACCGGGAATTGAAGCCGGCCGCACACGATCGGACCTGGTCGAACATATCGACATTGGTCCGTTGTCTCTGGGACTGGCAGGACTTGAAATTCCGGGTTACATGCAGGGCCGCGATATACTGGCGAAAGACTATGAGTCACGGGACGCAGTCTTCTCTGCCCGCGATCGGTGTGACGAAACGGTCGAACATCTTCGCTGCGTGAGAACGGATCGCTTCAAATACATCCGCAACTTTCTGCCCGAACGTCCCCTCCTGCAGCCGTGCGCTTACAAGGACAAAAAATCGATCCTTGTTGCCTTGCGGGCGGCCAATGAGGCCGGCACGCTGAATGATGTGCACAAAAAGTTGTTGTTCAGTGCAGTGCGAGCACCGGAGGAACTGTACGACCTGCAGGTAGATCCGCACGAATTGAATAATCTGGCCGACAACCCGCAGCACGCGAAGACACTCACCGAATTGCGACACAGGCTTGACCGCTGGATGGACGAAACAAACGATCTCGGTCGTCAGCCGGAAACAGCCCTGATGTACGACAGTGACATGAAGGTCTATGTGGACGGCTTGCGGGCCAGAAAACAGGATCCGGCGCACCTTCAAATCATTCTGGATAACATCGCTTTGATGAAAAAGTGGCAGGCGGAAGGCAAGTGAGCGTACCTGAGTGCCGGTCTGTTGGAACAGGAGGGCGCAGAGGAAGAACTTCCGATGTGTGGTGCGGTGAGCAGCGAGGGCGGGTGGCCTTTGTTGATCAACAACGTCACAACGCCGCTCCTGTACGATCATCATCGCTACGTCCCGCCGACTGACCCTGTCCACCACGTGGGCTGAGCAAAGACGTCGGCCACTTTGATCTGGAAATGGGGCAGGGTGGCGCTGCCTTCCAGAGTCTGCCAATCTCCCAAAGCCAGCGTGTGGGATTTTTTACTGATGACCTGGATTTCCTTTTTGTAGGGATCGGGGATCCAGATCGTTTCGACGCCCAGTTTCATGTAACCAAGGCTTCTGGTTCGCATCTCCTGCCGCCGATCATTTGTTGATGCGACGTCAATCACCAGACGAGGCACCTGATCGGCGATGGTCTTGTCAGATTCGCCGAATGGAGGGCCGGAATCGAAGTAAGTGATCGCGGGGCAGTACACTGTATCGGGGTCCGCCGACACCTTCACACCGATTTCGTGGCACGCGTACCCGACATGCTCATCCATACGACTGTGAAACCATTCTGCCAGTGCACGAGACAGATTCAGCACGGTGGTTCCGTGTGGATCATCGGGTGCCTGCATGAGCACAATTCGACCTTCGTGAAGTTCGTGCCAGCGGCCTGCTTCCGGCAGTTCGTGTTTGTTGGCAGTGAATTCAGCTGCCGTGATGCGACTGGTTTTGACCATTGCTCCGCCCGGGGTGCGTGAAAAAACGCAAGAACTCCTTTTCTGGCATGATAGCCCAGTTCCAACGAAATTGCAGGCATCTTGAGCTGCATCGTTGAGTGATGATGCCTTCCGAAATCGCCGCACTGGGTGCGGTAACGGCAAAAATCGCCGAACGTATACGAACGCCGCGGCCGAATAACGCCCGACGCCGGTAGCCGATGCCTGTGTTCGGTGAGTTGCTGTTGACGTGTTCCGCCGATTTCCGGAAATTCCCGAAACTTCCCTCAAGCTGTGACTCATTCGTCGGTTTGTCCGCGAGTTTGCAGCACCCACCGATCACGAGTATGTGATCAACGGGGCTCATTTGGTTTTTTTGCAGGATGCTCACGTGAAACCAATTCACTTGTGGCTGTCCACAACTGCCTTCCTGATTTTCGCCGGTTCTGCGGATGCCGGCCTGTTCGACCCTGCGGGAAACCCAGGTCGAACTGGTCAGCCAACGATTTATCGTTCTGCCTCCGTGCAGACGGTCTTTCGCGCACAATCAGGCGGTGTCCCGTTGCCTCAGGGCGCCAGCCCGCAATCCGGATCCGGACCACTGTCCGGTGGTTCCGTTGCACCGGCACAAACAGGCATTGTGGGTCAGAATTCTCTCGGTACACCGACACTGCCGGACGCTTCCACATGGAATGCATTTTCACCGCCAATCGGTGGGGACCCGTTTGCCGGAGCTCAACAGTTTCCACCAGCTCCTTATGCTCCGTACACACCGTATGGAAGTCCTAATGGCGGCGGTCCGTACGGACAGCCGGTTCCGTTCACCATGTACGGTGCAAACGGGCCTCAACCGTATCGGATGGGATGGCGAAACAGTCTGCAGATTAGCCTGATGCCTGGATCGAGTGTCACAGGCAATGCCACGGGCCACTTCGAGCAGTTTGATGTTGATTACGACCTCGCGTACACCGCGCCGTTCATGCCCGGCTGGATGTTGACCTGGACCAACGAGTTTCGTTTACGACTGTGGGATGGACCCACAGCTCTGCCGGGTTTCCCCGGACTTCCCGGCCACGCTTATCGCCTGGGGTGGGACTTTGAACTGGAGACACCGAAGTCGGGGCCCTTCAGTATCAGCTATGGAATCACGCCGTCAATCAACTCGGATTTCGAAAACTCGTTGTCCTCGAATGCCTACCAGCTGGATTTCCGAGGCATGTTTGTTTTTCAGATTGATCAATACTGGAGCATGGTTCTGGGGGCTGGCTACTGGGACCGTGTCAGGGATCGAGTGATTCCGTATGCTGGTCTGACCTATCGAGATGATTACTGGGAATGGCAGCTGATGTTTCCAAAGACAACGATCAGCGTGTTCCTTGGCAACGAAGCACTCTGGTCCAAATGGTTGTATCTGACCGCCGAGTACCACGTGGAAGCCTACGAAGTCAACACTGCCCCAGGACCTCCGCGTGACGAAGTCGAACTGGAAGACTACCGCATCCTGATGGGACTCCGGATGGATGGAGGAATGTATTCATGGTTCATGGAAGGCGGCTGGGTCTTTGATCGAGACGTCACTTATGGCCTTGGTTCGCAGTTCTCTCCCAGCACCGGTTTCATTGGGCGCATGGGCTGGCAGTATTAGAGCTTTGTCAAAGCCCAGGAGTGGGGTGGAATCATTCGCTGGAACAGGGGTTGTTCCGTAGCCGAACTCGCCAGAGTCTGGAGGTTTTTCTTTATGTCGTCCAAAGTCTGGCGACTTCGGCTACCCCAAAACCAAGACTTGACAAAGCACTAGAGCAGTTGTCAAAAATATGTGGTCGTCGGGCCCGTGGGCATGCCGGTTTTTCAGGCTGGAATGCGTTCTCCGCGGCCACAGGTCAGCGTAAAACGCTGCCAGCACGTTTGTCCATCAGGAAGGTTGAACATCCCCAATGATTGCTCCTGTTGCTGTGATCCTCGCCGCTGGCAGGAGCACTCGAATGAAGTCGGAAACGCCGAAGGTTCTGCACCCGGTCTGTGGACGGCTGATGATCGAATACGTAATGGACGCCGCGCGCACCGCGGGAGTGGAAAAGCTGATCGTCATTGTCGGTTACAAGGCAGAGATGGTTCGTGCAGCGCTATCCGGCCACGACGATGTGGTGTTCGCCGAACAGGTGGAACAGAACGGCACCGGTCACGCGGTCATGATGGCCGAGTCCGAACTGCAGGGCCACGATGGTTCTGTGCTGATTCTGGCCGGAGACACGCCGCTGCTGCAGGGGGCCTCTTTGAAATCGCTGCTGGACGCTCAGACCGGTCACAATGCGGCCTGCGTAATCGGTACGGCTGACACGAAGAATAACGAGGGTCTGGGACGAGTTGTTCGAAACGCCGCCGGCGACTTTGAATGCATCGTGGAACACAAGGATGCCACCGAAGATCAGCGACGAATCACGGAAATCAACACTGGCTGCTATGCCTTCAACGGCCCTCGGCTGCTGAGTTCGCTGCGAAAACTACAGCCCAACAACGTGCAGGCCGAATACTACCTGACGGACTGTCCTCGGATTCTGATGGACGAAGGTCACAATGTCGCTGCCAGTTGCAGTCTGACGATCCAGGAAGCCATCGGCGTCAACAATCGAATTCAGCTGGCCGAAGTGCGACAGCACATTCAGGACGATATCCTGAGCGAACTGATGCTCAGCGGCGTAACGATTGTCGATCCACGGCAAACGTCAATCGACGTCGCTGTGACCATCGGACCCGACACTGTGATCAAGCCCGGTGTGGTCCTTGAAGGCGACGTGAGCATAGGAGCAAACTGCTCCATTGGTCCTAATCTTCACATTGTCGGGCCAAAGACGATTGCTGACGGAACCGTCGTTTCGTAGAGACTTCCGGAAGAATCACGATCCGTCCTGCGTTCGCATCTTTGGAGCGACAAATAGGAGCCGGCCATCGCGTTCCGCCCAGTAGCTCGAGTCTGTTGCGGCCACGCCGCACCCGGGCAATCAGGAAACACCGTAACGGAATCGGTCTCAACACAAATGACTTCACGCAGAGAAAAACTGGAAGCAATGCTGGCGGACGATCCCAACGATCAGACGCTCAGGTACATGCTGGCCATGGAACTGGAAAAAGAGTCTGATCACGGTCGCAGCCTGGACCTGCTGCAACGCCTGATGGACGACGAATCACCGTACGTTCCCGCATTCCTGATGGCCGGTCAGCAGTTGGCCCGGCTGCAACGCACCGACGAAGCGGCCAATGTCTATCGGTCGGGAATTCAGCAGGCTCAGCAGCAGGGTGACGATCACGCCGCCGGCGAGATGGGTCAGTTCCTGGCCGAATTGGGCTGAAAGCGATCGTCTTCATTGACGACAGTGCCGCTTTCTTCTTCATTTCAAGCCGAAGCGTTCGCAGAAAAGTAGGCCGGACCGAGCGAAGCGCTGTTCCGGCATCGTCAGCCCGCTTTTCTGATCACCCCATCGCCGGAGCGGCGTCGCTGAGGCTCCTGGATCCGGCCTACTTAGCTTGGGACCATTGTCCCGAGTTGAATCAGATCACTCGATGGGACGGTGGTCCCATCCTGCGGTCGAAAACCGTAATCCGTGACCGCAATCCACAGCCGCGAACTGTGTCCGCCTGATGGTCAAGTCCGGCGTGTACTGCTAAAATCGCTGATCCGCTGTCTCCGGTCGGTCGTCTACCAACACTGAATATCTATGAACCCCACAGAACAATCGTGCCTTCCTGGAATGGTCTTTTCTGCTCGGCAATACACTGCCGTGGTGGACGGGATTCGGGAAATGGCCAAGGACACATGGGCCATCCGCCTGCGGCAGCCGGATCTGGCACAGCAAATCACACCCGGTCAGTTCTTCATGATTCGTCCCGCCGATGGCAGTGACCCGTTACTGGGACGGCCCTTCGCTTTGTACGACACGTACACTGACGAAGACGGACGTCCGGTTGGTGTGGAATTCGGTTTTGTGGTTGTGGGCAAGCTTACGTCACTGATGACTGATTGGAAGGTCGGTGACACAGTGGAAGTCTGGGGGCCTCTGGGAAACGGCTTCCCGGTTCCTTCTGCCAGGCACCTGATCTGCGTGGCTGGCGGCATTGGCCAGACTCCGTTTCTGGCAGTTGCCGCGGAATCACTCGGCGTAAAACGGTACGGTTCGCCACAGCGGCAGCTACCCAAACTTCCGGAATCCGTCACGCTGTGTTACGGAGTCCGCTCGCAGGATTACCTGTCCGGCCTTGATGACTTCGCGCTGCCCAATCTGCAGATTAAGGTGGCCACGGACGACGGCAGTTACGGCCATCACGGATTCGTGACGGAACTGCTGCAGCAACAACTGGACGGCGACGAACAGGATGTCGAGGTTTATTGTTGCGGCCCGGAACCCATGATGAAAGCCGTTGCCGAAGTCTGCAGCGGCGCGTCCGTGAAGTGCTGGTTGTCGCTGGAAACACCGATGGCCTGCGGCTTCGGCGCCTGTTTCAGCTGTGTGACGAAGGTCAAAGAAGACGACGGGACATGGGATTACCGCCGCACCTGTGTCGAAGGCCCCGTCTTTGATGCCGAACGTCTGGTGTTGTAAACATAACTCTATCCGCTGGCCTGCTTTTTCAGCTGAGTTTCTGCCGGTGCGTCGTGGCCGCTCAATGCTGCGGTATCGGAAACATCCAAAGCAGCACCGACTGGGTCATCACCGGGATCATCGTCGAACAGCTCGTCGGCGTTCGGATGAAACAGTCGTCCGCTCTTTGGTCCGCTTGCCTCAGCCGTGCCGCCGCTGGCCGCATCGATTCTGGCCTGCAGGCCATCCGTGCCGATAAACGCGGCGGCTTCGTCTTCAGGCTTGTTAAGGTCGTAAGCAACCCTGTGCCCTGGCAGCCACAGCGGCTCGACATTCTTCTTTTTGAATAGTTCTGCAAGGTGCTGATGACAGGTGAAGAACAGAACCTGCTGACCTTCGTTGGCCACTTCGATCAGGCATTCCACGGCGGCCACCGTCCGTTCTTCGTCAAAGTTGACGAACAGGTCGTCCATAACGACGGGCAGTTCGACACCGCGACGAGCAAACTCGCGGACCAGGGCAAAGCGGATCGCAAGGAACAGCTGTTCGCGCGTTCCACCGCTTAATTGTTCGATTCGGAATGTGCGACCATATTCGTCGTCCACGCACAGGAAGTTTTCGCCCAGCGGTCCCCAGATTTTGTGATAACGTCCCGACGAAATCCGATGCATGTACGACGATGCAGTGGTAAGAGTGCCGGAGATGTTGTCTTTTTCAAAACGACGACGCATCGTCTGCACAGCTTCTTCTTCGATCTGCAGCGCCAGCCATTCTTCGGCGGTACTGTAGATGTCGGCGGCCGCCTGAGATTTCTGGAAATAGTGCGCCTGCGATTCCCGGCTGCTTTCCAGCAATCTGACTTCCTGCTTCAGGCTGCCGAGCTCTTCGTGGTGCCCCTTCAAAGTTTCTTCGACTTCGGTTTGTTCATACTCCAGCAATTGAATCGATTGGCGTCCCTGGGCCGGGTCGAACCTCGCAATGTCGTCTTCGGCGACCGCCATTTCCGGTTCAGAGAACGCGACTTCGTTCAGCTCGTCGTGCGATGTCGACAGCAGCCCTTCCAGAGTGAGTCGCTGCTGCTGCCATTCCAGCTGTTGCAGAATTTCGTCTCGCGACAGGACACCCGCCCTGGCCAGAACTCCACCACGACGAATTTCGGTCGCTTCCACCTGATGTTGTTCACTGACCGCTTCCCGATTCAGTGTATCCACTTCGGTCGTCAGACGTTCCTGTTCCAGACGGTCACGCTCGTGAGTCTTCAGCTGCTCTTTCCAGCCGGTCAGCACTTCCAGCGGTCGTGAGTAGTTCAGCTTTCCGTTTGGTGCCACCTGCTGACCCAGCTGCTCGACACGCTTTCGCATGCCTTCAAACATCCGCTTCAGTCCCTCAGCTTCCGGGGCTGCGTTTCTCCACTGAGAGTGAAGTTCGCGGACTTCCTGAATGCGCTGCCACCAGTCGAAGGCTGGCTGCACCTTGACCGTTTCTTCCAGCCCCAGCGAATCCAGCAGCCGACACCATTCCTGCCGTCGCTCATTGACGTTCTGCTGTGCCGTACGAAAGCGGTCCCGCACTTTTTTCAGTCGCTGACGTCGCAGTCGAGCTCGTTCCTGCCGCCGCAACAGGTTTTCGAGTTCTGTGATATGCCGAGTGCATTCACCGATGCATTCCACCAGTTCTGCCGTTGTTGAACCGGGAGCGTCAGCCTTCATCAGGTGCTGGCCGGCAATTCCTTCGGACTGAATTCTCTGAATGCGTTCGTGCACGATACGCAGTTTTTTTTCTGCTTCGTGAGCTTCGGCATTAAGGTCGTCCAGTTGGATTCCCGTCCTGTTGTCGAAATGGTTTCTCAGCCCGTTCCTGATACTCCACCACATCATGCCGGCAAAGCAAATTGCGGTGGCGGCCATCGATCCGCCAATTGACGCCGTTGCTTCGGCACCGAATGCAAATGCGACCAGGCCGAAGAAAAACAATGCGGCCGCGATGAACGTCATCGCGGTGACACCGCGATCCACCCACAGCGGAATGGAATCGTCCGTGTCAACGCGGCTCATGACATTACGAACGGTCTTGATCTTCAACGCCATCTGTTCGCGCTGCAACCGCAGACGTCCGAGGTTTTCCAGTTCGCTCAGGCGACTGCGTTCCCGCTCGATGGCTTCTTCGATCGAGTCAATACCCAATCCCTGCAGATCGGTTTCCAGATCGACAAGTTCCTGCTGACTTTTACGTGACATCGACCGATTCCGGCGCCGCAACTTACCGCGACGCTGCAATGCGCTCTGGTACCTGCGGGCCGCCGCCAGCAGACTGTTGTGAGCGGTAGCGGACGTGTCGATGGAGTTCAGTCGATCCACCGTCCATCCCGGTCCCATTTCTGTGAGGTGATGATCAAGCTCACGTCTGGAATCGCTGGATCGTTCATCGGCCGTTCGAATCTGTTCGTCCAGCTGTCGCAGCCAGTCAGACTGTTCGACCAGGCTCTGGATCGCATAGTGCGCCTTTTCGAAACGCATATCCAGTTGCAGCCGGTCTGCCTGTTTCTGCTGCTGGCTGGCCTGTTGCGACAGTGCTTCCCGGCGTGTCGTGTGCTGCTGAATATCCCGTTCGCAGGCGTCCAGCTGTTCGAGCATCTGATCGGGGTTGTGATTGATCACCGGGATGGCAGACAGTTCTGCCTGATAATCGCGAATCTTTTTCCACGGCTTGTAGCAGCTGCTGATAAATCGCAGTCCTCGCAACTCGTTGGTAATCTGTCCTTCGCGATTCTGCAGTTCGTCAATGGCGGCAGTCAGTTGGCTGCGACGGCGTACCAGACGTGCGTGTTTTTCACGTGCTGCGCCCTTGTTCTGTCGAGACACCGAGAGATCGCCGTAACGATCGAACAGGTCCGGCAGCTGTCCTTCACGTCCGTCGTCCGAAAACAGCGCGTTACGTCGGTCGTTGATTGATCCCAGAGATGCCAGCAACTGCCGCCCCTGCGGTCCCAGCGACAGTCCATAGATGTATTCGGCCACCTTTGAACTGCCGAGCGTCGAGAGTTGCTGAAGTTGTCGTACGCCGACCGCGAACACATCGCTGAAAATGTGTTCGTCAGTGTCGGACAACAGCAGATTCAACGCATCGTTTTTTGTCAGGTCGTCCGGCCCGCCGGAGATTCGAAGTGTACCACGGTGGTTTTCGTGGGCTTTGCGAGTGACTCGCCATGTGCGTCCGGCATGATCACAACGCAGTGAACCTTTCCAGGGCATGTCGTCTTTGCGACGATGCCACGTCGGTTCCTCGCCCAATGGTTCGAAGCCGTACAGCACAGAGCGCACAAAATTCATCACCGTTGTCTTGCCGGCTTCATTCGGCCCGTAGATGACGTTCAACCCGGATGGATTGAGTTTCAGTAACAGACTTCGCCAGATGCGAAACCGGTCGATGTCGATTTCCGTAATCTTCATTCGATTTCGTCTTCTTCGTATTCTTCGTATTCAGCGTCTTCCGGCGATTCGTCGTTTTCTGCATCTTCGGCGGCCACTTCCGTCAACGTCGCCACCGCAGTTTCAGCGGTGGTCTCGGCATCATCTCCCGTCAGTCCGTATTCTTCGACGGCTTCATCCTGCAATATGTCCTCATCGAAGTCGTCAAAGTCCGGCAGTAGATCCTGCAGGTCTGAAACAAACCAATCTGCACCTTGAATCCGCATCCTCGCCAGAATGTGTTCGCGATCGACGCCAGCCACCAATGCCACGAAACGCTGGCGCCAGCCGTCGGAAAGGCTGGTGTCCTTACGGACGAGATTCATCAGTCGGCGACGTGAAACGATCGCGTCTTCCGTGATCAGATCCGCGTATTGCTGCCCCAGCGATTCCTTGTCGGGCACTTCCCATGGATCCGGCAGCGTTCTGACCTGATGGACCAGTCGGATCTTTCGACCGTCCACATCCAGTTCTTCCAGCTCGACGGCGACGGTAAGTTCCAGGTCTTCTTTGATAAAATCGTGCAGCACCGGCAACGGGCCTCGAACCGTCCAGCGGACGGCCCAAATTCGGTCTGATGGGTTACGTGGCTGCTGCAGCAACAACGTTTTCATGTCCTGCAGCGAACTGTTCAGCGTGGCATCCGTGTCCACGTTCAGATCGATGTTCTTCCAGTCCACAGCGCTGGTGTTGATCTGTTCGACGGTCGTCCTGCCGGCAGCATCAACTCGCACCAATGAGCATTGTCCGCTGTCGGCTTCCAGCTGACTGCGGGGCTGAGTTGTTCCCGGACAGTGGACCTGGCCGGAATCCAGAGTCAGCGTCAGTCGTTCCAGTTCGCCGGTAAAAGCCACGTAGTTCAGACGGCCTTCGGTCATTAACTGGTCGATGTGGTCGCGGAATCCGGCTTCGTATTCGGCTGTCGTCTGAGCAGCGGCGGGTGTTTTTTCCACCGGTGACTGAGGTTCCACGTCAACGGCTTCTTCATTGCCGAACGAGTTTTCTGCAGGCTGATCAATCGCCACGTTCAGAAAATCATCGTCGGCCGATGACGACAAAGCCGCCATCCGCAGTGATTCGTCATATTTGGCTTTGCTGACGACACCGATACGAAACGGTTCCTGTCCGTCTTCGGCACGTCCAATGACTCGAATCCCGAATGCATCCGTCTCGCCGTACCACATGGACACGGAAACCGTGGTGATCACCCGGTTGTTGCGTGCCAGGGTCTCGGGCTCTGCACTGGCGCTGTAACAAACGGTGACGTTGTCGGGTAGCTCCGGGATGGACCGCCACGCTTCCGGCGGATCTGCATCTCCCGGCAGAACAAAAACTGAAATCTGCTTTGCTTCGAGATTCCGAAAGCCTTTCAGTAAGGCCAGCCGTGCGCGCAGGCTTCTATCCGATTCCAGAAAAACGTTGCCTGACAGCAGCAAAAAATCCACTTTCCGCTCGATGCAGTTCTTAACGACCGAATCGAACGATGTGAGCGTGGCATCTTCGAGGGCATGGCGCAGCTCGTCGGTCAGTTGTTCTGAAAAGTGAACACTGACGGGTACGTCCAGACGAATATTAGCAGCGTGAATAAAGCGCTGTGGCTCAAACGGCATTGCCCAGAATCCCTTCCAACCAACACGACAGGTAAGTCCACGGCAGAGGTCGGCAATTTCGGCCGAAACTCAAAACGAGCACGTCAATAAGCTTAGGGGAATCTAATGAAACTGGGTATCTGGGGAAAGCCCGGCTTTAAAACTTCGGCAGTTTCCGCCAGTGAGGGATCCGCGAATTACACGATATCGCAGATTCTCCTTACCAGGGCTGCCACCAGGCTTTCTTCTTTGTGGGCACCATTTGCGGCCGCTGAAAGCCTCCAGGCGGGTCGTCCCCCGACGTAATGACCACGTTTTCGGGCAATAGAACGCAGCTGAGTTCACCGTGAAAGCCGCCTGTCGTATCCGTTCCGATGACTCGGTCGCCAAAATGGACCTGAGGCAACGGTACATGGCCGACAACGACCGTTACAGGACAATCGGAACCCGGGCCAGTGTGTACGAACTGTTTGTCGTACAGCCACGCCGGATGCGCCAGACTGTAGTCTCGCTGACGCAGAATCTTGACCTGCATTTCAAATGGCAGGTTGTTGTCCAGGCCGGCATGCACGAACAGGTAGTGACCGTGTTCGACACTCCATGGCAGGTCCGACATCAGCTGCGCATGACGTTCCGGAAGTGCTTCCCGCAGCGCATCCAGTTCGCCAAACGGCACACCGTACGATGCGAATGTCTTGTCTGAGTCGTAGTGAGGCAACCACCGGCTCGGCCAGTCAACGAAGTCCGGCACGTCGATCAGCCCAATCGAACCGGCCATCGCCAGTTCATGATTTCCGCAGACCCAGGTAACTTTATCGTGCTGATCTGCCAGTTCACAGTAAGCGTCAATGGTGCCTTTGGGGTCCGGTCCGCGGTCGACAAGGTCACCGATGAAGACAATCCATCGCTGGTTGATGTTGGGCACAGTGGCCAGTTTTTCCAGGATTATTCGTAGTTTGGAAGTCTGACCGTGAACATCACCAATGACGGCGACGGGACCATCGATTCTGGTTGGGACTGAGGACATCGGTTCCTTCCCGGATCTTTTCCGGAGTCGACAAAGCTGGATCGTGGCGAAGGGTACAAAGGCAGCCCAGGCGTGCCAACCGGGAAGTTAAGCACGTAGCGGGCGCTACGGCGAGTGGTTGGAGCGAGGGACAAATGCCCCTAGGGGCTTCCATCGCGAGCTCAGTCCAGCCTCCGGCCACGTGACGGAATCGGACGTTCCTGACAACACGTTTTCGTGCACGTGCAGCACTAGAGATCGAAGCTCTCACCAATTTGCAGCACAGCAGGCTGTGCTGATGTTTCCGCCGCAATTCGCTGTGACCAGTCGTCAATGTCCTGTGCAATCAGCGGCCACGTATTGTAGTGACACGGAATCACTGTCCGCGGCTGCAGAAACCTCGTCGCCTTGATCGAATCGTCCAGTCCCATCGTGAAATTGTCTCCCACCGGGATGACGGCCACGGCGAGGTCCTCTTCGCCGATCAGCTTCATGTCGGAAAACAGGCCTGTATCACCGGCAAAGTACACGTTGCCACTGGCCGTCTTCAGAATGACGCCCGTCGGATTACCGCCATTGCTGCCGTCCGGAAGCGAAGAACCGTGGTGAGCGATCGTGAGTTTGACGGTCCCGAAGTCGAAGGCATGGCTGCCTCCGATGTGCATGGGATGAGCATTCTCCACACCCTGATTCTGCAACCAGGTCACGATTTCGTAGTTGGAAATCACCAGGGCACCCGTGCGTTTGGCGATGGAAACAGTATCTCCCACGTGGTCGCCGTGGCCGTGAGTCACGATGATGACGTCCGCGTCGACCTGGTCGGCAGAAGCCTGTGCGACGGGATTGCCTTCAAAGAATGGGTCGATCAGGATGGTCTTGCCGGCCATATTCAGTTGAAACGTGGAATGCCCGAGCCATGTGATTTTTGTTGTCATTGTATCCGTCGGTGTTCTGGTGTCTTCTCGTTCTATTCGTGGCCACAGACCGCATGACGCAGGATTACGTCAGGATATCATGGACAACCCGACCATGCACATCCGTCAGTCGATAGTCACGGCCCTGGAAGCGGTGCACCAGCCGTTCGTGATCGATGCCAAGGCAGTGCAGCATCGTCGCGTGAAAGTCGTGGACGTGAACGGGATTCTCGGTGATGTTGTAGCAGTAATCGTCCGTCTGCCCGTAACTGATGCCCGTCTTGATTCCGCCTCCGGCCATCCAGATGGAAAAGCATCGAGGATGGTGATCTCGGCCAAACGTCTGCGGTTTTCCCTGCGAATAGACAGTCCGGCCGAATTCGCCCGCCCAGACGACCAGTGTGTCTTTCAGCATGCCTCGCTGCTTCAAATCTGCGATCAAAGCCGCCGAACCCTGGTCGGTTTCTTTCGCCAGCGTCGGCAGATACTTCTGCGCGTTGCTATGATGATCCCAGCCTCGATGGAACACCTGAATGAAGCGCACGCCTCGTTCGGCAAGTCGCCGAGCCAGCAGGCAATTGGCGGCATGAGACCCTGGCTGCCTGGCTTCTTCGCCGTACAGCTGGAAGGTGCTTTCCGGTTCGTCCGACGTGTCCGCCAGTTCGGGGACAGATGTCTGCATGCGATACGCCATTTCGTACTGAGCAATGCGTGACGTGATTTCCGGATCACCGATCTGCTGTTCACGAAGTCGATTCAGCTGAGCCAGCCGATCCAGCATTGCTCGACGTGTTGCATCCGTGCCACCCGTCGGATCATTCAAATAGAGCACCGGATCGCCCTGACTGCGGAACTTCACGCCCTGATATTTTGATGCCAGAAAACCGCTGCCCCACAACCGGTCGTACAGCGGTTGAGCCTGGTGAAACGTGTTTTTCGTCAGCAGCACAACAAATGATGGCAGATCCTGAGTATCACTGCCCAGTCCGTAACTCAGCCACGCTCCGATACTGGGTCGGCCTGGCTGTTGATGTCCGGACTGAAAAAACGTGATCGCCGGATCGTGATTGATGGCTTCGGTATGCATCGACTTCACAACGCAGATGTCGTCGACCACCTTTGACATATGTGGCAGCAGATCACTCAGCCACGTTCCGCTCTGCCCGTGCTGCCGAAACGTCCACGGTGATTTGACGATCGGAAAATTCTTTTGCCCCGCCGTCATCCCGGTCAGACGCTGCCCGCTGCGAATGCTGTCGGGCAATTCACTCATGTGCAGCTTTTCCAGCGATGGCTTGTGGTCGAACAAATCCACCTGCGAAGGTGCGCCTGACTGCAGCAGGTAGATCACCCGTTTCGCTTTGGGAGCGAAGTTCGGAAAACCCGCGATACCCGGGCTGGCGACTTCGCGTTCGGATTCACCAGCCAGCAGATCCGGATTCAGCAATGACGCCAGCGCCGCCGTGCCGATGCCCGTGCTGGAACGACCGAAAAAGTGTCGCCGCGTTTCGAGCAATCGAAAATCGGATTCAGGATTCGACATGATCACCCTTTGGTAATGGCTTCGTTCAAATTCATCAACAACCGCGCGACACTGGCAAACGCCGCCAACTGTGCGTTATTCAGTTTTGGATCGAATGAGGACTCTCCGACCTGCAGCAGCTTCAGGGTTTCTGCCTGGTTATTCGTGCAGCGTTTCAACGCGATCGTATAGGCGTCTCGCAATAAGCTCAATTCCTCGTCGTTTGGCATTCGGGCTGTGATCAGGCGGAATCCGTATGCGATGCGATCGTCAATTGTGCGGCCTTCCTGCGTCATCATCCGCTGGCCCAGGTGTCGAGCAGATTCGACAAACTGCGGGCCGTTCAGCAACAGTAGTGCCTGCAGCGGAGTATTCGTGCGGGATCGTCTTACCGTACAGAACTCGCGTTCCGGCGCGTCGAAGGTCTTCAGCATGGGTGAGGGGACGGTGCGTTTCCAGAACGTGTACATGCTGCGGCGATACAAGTCGTCGTTGCTGCCGGTAGGGTACGCTTTGGAATATCCCGGCCTGTTGTTGAGTTCCAGCCACAGTCCCTTTGGTTGATAAGGATAAACGCTTTTGCCACCCAAATGTTGAACCAGCAATCCTCCAGCCGCCAGAGCCGCGTCGCGAATTTCCTCACCATCCAGTCGCATTCTCGGGCCGCGCGCCAACAGCCGATTTTCCGGATCCTGCTGATACGCCGCGGCACCTACATGCGATGTCTGTCGATAGGTGGCTGACGTGATCATCAAACGCTGAATGTGTTTGACGTCCCAGCCGCTGCGAACAAACTCCAGCGCCAGCCAGTCCAGCAGATCGGGGTGGCTGGGCGGTTCTCCCTGAACTCCAAAATCTTCCGACGTCTTTACCAGTCCAATACCAAATAGTCGCTGCCAATAACGATTCACCGCAACGCGAGCAGTTAACGGATGCCCCGGATCAACCAGCCACTTCGCGAAGCCCAGTCGATTTGTCGGAGCATCTTTGGGCAGCGGCGGAAAGACGGCCGGAACGTTCGCGGAAACCTGTTCCGTGGGCGAATTGTATTCTCCACGATTCAGCACATGAGTCGCGCGCGGTTCAGCCATGTCCTGCATGATCATGGTGGCTGGAAATGCCGTCTTCTTCTGTTTTTCCATCGCCGCAATTCGTTTCTGCAGCGCATCGTTGGGATTGTGGTGCTGCAAAAAGTAGTCTCGCAGTCGCTCAGACTCACTGTCGGAACGCTGCGTTCTTAACATTGCCGCAATTTGCCGAACATCCGCCGGAACACCTTCCAGACTCAGTGTCTCTGCCGCGTCATCGGTGATCGAAAGACGAGGTCGGCCCACACCGTGCGTTGCGAAATTGGCCTCATGCCGCAGCCGAAACACCAACTTGGTGCCGCCTTCGTAACCAAACGGTGCAGACGCGATGAATGCGGCCGTTGCATTTTCTTTTCGAGTCGGCCCGTCGACGGCCCAGCCACTGTTTCCGGAAACTCCGTTGATGGCTTTCGCAACCTCATAGCCGGACTGCGAATAATCCGCGATCGCTCGAACGAATTTCACGGTTTGCGTTTTCGACGGGGCCTGCAGCGAAGTCGCAGTTAATTCGAATCCGGTCAGTACAAAGTTGGAGTTGCTGTGTCGCCCCGGACCGCCGCCTGGCAGCGATTCGTGTGTCAGAGCTTCCAGTCGCACAGCGGTCAGCCCTGTCGCGTCAGTCGTCGCCGTGATTTCGTAAATGTCCTGTCGCGGGTTGGCCCCGCCCGCCACAAATGAGTTGTCATCAAGCTTTGTTAAAGTCGATCCGCCCGATGACGTCATCGTCAACGGCGTGATGATGTGCCAACCGGCCTGCGGCGACGCCGCAATTCGTTTGGCCCATGCCTCCAGCAGCTGATCCACGTTGATCGGTCTGGCCAGTTCCGCTTTCAGCATCGCCAGCTTTGCATCAAATTGCTGAGTCGATGACGTCAGAGGAGAAGGGATCCGTTCGCTGGGTGTGAAGCCTCGCATGCCCCGTTCCGGAACCTGGTTGAAATACGCATACGTCTGATAGAATTCCTTCTGCGAAATCGGATCGAACTTGTGGTCGTGGCAGCGAGCACACCCAATCGTCAGACCAAGCCAGACTTCGCCCGTCGTCACCAGACGATCCATCACATATTCGGTGCGATACTCTTCATCAATGATCCCGCCTTCGATGGTGATTCCGTGATTGCGATTGAAACCCGTGGCCAGACGTTGCTGCGGAGTCGCATTCGGAAGCAGATCGCCCGCCAGCTGGTGGACGGTGAACTCGTCGAAAGGGATGTTTCGGTTGTAAGCGTCGATGACCCAGTCTCGCCACACCCATTGTTCCCGTTCTGTGTCGTATTGATAGCCGTTGGTATCGGCATAACGTGCCAGATCAAGCCAGTGTCGAGCCATATGTTCGCCGTAGGCTGACGAACTGAAGTAACGATCCACCATGCGTTCAAACGCGCTCGCTGATGGGTCCGTCAGGTAGGCGTCGATCTCGTCGATTGTTGGTGGCAACCCGGTCAGATCGAAAGCCACGCGACGAATCAATGTTTCACCGGTCGCCTCTGGCGCCCGTTCTTTTCCCGCAGGTTGCAGACGTGACAGGACAAAGCGATCAATGTCATTGTTCGGCAAAACTGAACTGCCGATGTCCGGCACATCGGGTTGCTGCGGAGCAACAAAAGCCCAATGCTGCTGATACTCAGCGCCCTGTTCAATCCAGGCCTTCAGAATGGCGATCTGTTTAGCGTCAAGTTGTTTCGGTCCGTCGACGGGCGGCATTCTCTCATCGGCGTCGTCGGACGTGATGCGGCGATAAAGCTCACTGACATGGACATTTCCAGGCACGATGGCCGACTCACCGGAATCGGCCTGGCGCAACGCTGCATCGCGTTTGTCCAGTCTCAGTCCCGCCTCACGAGTGGCCGTATCAGGACCATGACAGGTGAAGCAATGATTGGAAAGAATGGGCCGGACATCCCGATTGAATTCGATCTCAACCGCCTGCACAGCCAGTGGCCACAACGCGGTGAGCATGGCGATAAGTGCGAAACAGATCGTTCCTGTTCGCCGTGATCTGCGAGATTCGAATCGAGGGTTAGATGATGCGTTCTTGTTTGTCATGCTGAATCAGAAGATGTTCGCCAGGCGGGCATTTGGTTATCGACCGTAAACCTCCAGCTCTGCCGGTGAGCACTCACGAGGCTTTGCCGTTTTTCTATAAGCGGGTAAGGGAGTGGCGA
>JAPYTO010000071.1 GCA_029941865.1 Fuerstiella sp.
AAATGATGTGACGATGAACTGCCGAAACCAGAATCAACTTTCGGCAGATTGCAGCTGTGTCGGCGACTGCCTGGTATCCCGCCCGCATCACGTTATCGTAGTCCTTGGTTTTCAGATAAACCGATTGTAACCAACGGCTACCGCAATTGTGACAGCTTGCTTACGCGAACTCACAGCAGCTATGAGAATGACATTTTTCACAATTCTTGCGGTGGCTACCGGAGTGGGCGGTTGGCTTCCGGCAGCTGAGCAAAGACCGCCCAACATTGTTTTCATCATGGCCGATGACCTGGGCTACGGAGACATTGGCTGCTATGGATCCGCTGTCAATCGAACTCCGCACCTGGACCGACTGGCTGCAGGTGGCATGCGGTTCACGGATTTTCACAGCAACGGGCCAATGTGTTCGCCGACCAGGGCCGCTTTTCTTACGGGGCTTTACCAAAGCCGTTTCGGTCGTCGCTTTGAATCAGCTTTAAGCGGTTCACGGCGTGACCCCGGTCTGCCGCTCAGTGCCGTTACCATCGCCGAGGTTCTGCAACAGGCAAACTATGCCACGGGAATGTTCGGCAAGTGGCATCTCGGCTATGAAGCCCCCTGGCTGCCAACCAATCAGGGGTTCCACGAGTTCCGCGGACTGGTTTCCGGAGACGGTGATCATCACACGCAGATCGATCGCTCCGGTAACGAAGACTGGTGGAACGGGAAGATGGTCTCAATGGAAAAAGGCTACACGGCCGAGCTCATCACCGAACACAGCATCGACTTCATCGAACGTCACAAAGACGAACCGTTCTTTCTGTACGTCCCCCATCTGGCGATTCATTTCCCATGGCAGGGCCCTGACGATCCGCCGCATCGGAAACGCGGGACCAGTTATCACAAGGACAAATGGGGTGTCATCCCCGACCGCAGCAATGTGCACCCGCACGTCACAGCAATGATCGAGAGTCTGGACAGAAGTGTCGGCAGAATCGTCGCAGCACTGGAAAGACTGGGGCTGATCAAAAACACACTCGTCGTATTTACGTCAGACAACGGCGGCTATCTCAACTACGCAGGCGGCTTCGAAAACATTTCTGACATGGGACCGCTGCGTGGCGAAAAAGGCACGATCTATGAAGGCGGGCACCGCGTTCCGGCGATCTTTTCATGGCCCGGAAAAATCGAACCGTCCGTCTGTCACGAGACAGCGATGACGTTTGATCTTTTTCCCACGTTCGCCACCCTGGCAGGAACGAATGCCGATGCTGCCACGCTGGATGGAAGCGATCTGAGCGAGATGCTGTTCGCTGGAGCAAATTTGCCGAAGCGGTCTTTGTTCTGGCGGATGGGCTCCAGCAAGGCGGCGCGGAAAGGCTCATGGAAACTGTGCGTGCACGGAAATCGGCCAGCGCAACTCTACGACCTCGCCACCGACATCGGCGAACGAAACAATCTCGCCGGGACGCGGCCCGGGGTTCTGATTGAATTGAAGAATGCACTCGCGGAATGGGAACTCAACGTTGATCGTTAACCAGGAAGTCTCATGAAGCACGTTCTCCCTTTCATCTATTGTCTCAGCTTCATTTTGCTGAATCCTGGCCGTGGCCAGGCCGAACGCCCCAATGTCCTGTTCATTGCAGTTGACGACCTGCGTGTCGAACTGGGTTGTTACGGCAGCGCCCACGTGAAATCGCCGAACATCGACCGGCTGGCCTCACAGGGCACGTTGTTTGAACGAGCGTATTGCCAGCAGACGGTCTGTAATCCCTCGCGAGCTTCGATGTTGACCGGTATGCGGCCTGACACGCTGCGAGTGTGGGATTTGCCAACTCATTTTCGCCAGAACAAACCTGATGCCGTCACGCTGCCGCAGCTCTTCAAGCACAGTGGATACCACGCTCAGTGTGTCGGCAAAATCTTTCACAACTGGCGACAGGACGATTGGAAGGGCGATCCAACGTCATGGAGCGTACCGTCGGTGCTGCACTACAACAGTCACAGCAATGACAAACCTCAGGTCGCCGGCGAGGTGCCACCGAATCTGGCGTCCGGCGCAGGTGGCATCGAGTGTCGAGACGTGCCGGACAACGCCTATTTTGATGGACGCGTCGCCGAGACAGCCATCACAGCACTTCGCGAAGCCGGCCAACGGGACCAACCGTTCTTTCTGGCAGTCGGTTTCTGGAAACCGCACACGCCGTTCAACGCGCCAAAGAAATACTGGGACCTTTACGATCGGGAGAATGTTCCCGCACCGGCGCACGTTACACCGCCAACCGACGTTCCTGACATTGCTCTGACGAGTGCCCGTTACCTGAGTGGAGCGAACTCGGCGCTACTTCGCGAAATGCACCACGGCCATCTCGCGGCCATCAGCTATCTGGACGCGCAGATCGGACGCGTCCTGCACGAACTTGATACGCTCGGCCTGCGGAAAAACACAATCATCGTGTTCTGGTCGGATCACGGCCTGCATCTGGGCGAACACGGCCTCACTCGTAAGACCACGGCGTTCGAACTCGACGCTCACGTCCCGTTGATCATCGCCGCTCCAGGGCACAAGCCAGGCCAGAGAACCGACGCCCTTGTTGAATTGCTCGACATCTATCCGACTCTCGCAGATCTCTGCGGGTTGAAAGCACCTCGCGAAGTCGAAGGCGGTCCGCTGACGACATTACTGAACAACCCCGCCAGCAACGTCAAACCCGTCGCTCTGACACAGACTCCGCGTCCAAACTATCTGCGCGGCAAACAGCCGAAGATCATGGGGTACTCAATCCGGACCCAGCGTTTTCGCTACACCGAATGGCGGGATTTCAAGACTGCCAAAGTCAAGGCCAGGGAACTCTACGATCATGACAACGATCCGTTGGAAACGGTGAATATCGCTGCGCATCCTGACCACAGTGAGACCATCGTTAAATTGGCAAAGCAACTTGAGCAGACGCTCTCAGGTGGAAAACCGTCGGCCGTCACTCTGTCAACCGACGACGCCC
Organism: Fuerstiella sp.; assembly: GCA_029941865.1. Taxonomy (GTDB): domain Bacteria; phylum Planctomycetota; class Planctomycetia; order Planctomycetales; family Planctomycetaceae; genus Fuerstiella. Next base: position 2,982 of record JAPYTO010000071.1, read on the forward strand.
GAAACGATCCGCTGTCCATTCTGAATCTGCCTGGTGCCGGCACGAACCCGGACGTCATCCATTACGCAGCGTTGCCAACTCTGCAAGGCGAACACGCCATCATCAATCCGGTCACACCGGGACCGCACGCTGCCACGTCCGACAAGGTTGACATGCACCATTTGCGGCTCAACCTGCACAATTATCTGGTTCACCACGACGGCCGGTTCTGGTGCATCTGGAGCGACGGACCAAAAGTCGAAGACTGGCCGACTCAGCAAATCAAATACGCCACCAGCAACGACGGTCTGACATGGAGCGTCGCCAAAAGCGTTACCGGAAAACCCAGTGAACCACATGCATTCATTGCTCGGGGTCTGTGGGTGCGAGACGGTCAGCTTCTGGCTCTGGCCGCTCATTACCGTGGCAAGGGGGCGTTCGGAGCGCCGGATCAGAAGCAACTCGAACTGCTGGCGTACCGCTACGACGACAGCCAGCACACATGGGTACGACACGGCAAACTCTACGACAACGCGATCAACAATTTTCCTCCACAAAAACTGCCATCAGGCGACTGGATCCTCACACGGCGAGACTCACGGTTCAACGTCACCGTGCTGATCGGCGGCCGTAAAGCGATCGACGACTGGCAGGCGTTTCCTGTTGTTCGCATTGGTCAGGTCAAAGGCTTTCGCCCCGACGAACCGATCTTCTGGCCGCTGTCCGACGGGCAGCTTTTCGCTCTCTTCCGAGACAATGGCGGATCGCAGCGCCTGTTCCATTCGACGTCGGGCGATGAAGGACGTAGCTGGAACACGCCGGTGCTGACAAACTTCCCGAATTCCAGCAGCAAACTGTTTTCGATGAAGACAAGCCGCGGCTACCGCATCATTGTCCTCAACGCAAACCCGTCTATCGGGCGACGCGAACTGCACCTGGCGATCAGCAGCAATGGAACGACGTTTACGCGTCTGGCCAGACTGGACATCCCGTCGCCACCGTCGCTGCCTGATTCCGTCTCGCGTATTGAGAAGAAGTTCCAGTCCGGAATCGCAAGTCTGCAGTATCCGCACGTCATTGAACATGACGAACATATTCTGATCGCACTGTCTCGCGGCAAGGTGCAGACAGAAGTCTTCCGCGTACGACTGGACGATATCGACGCCCTGCTGGAAAACTAAGCAGGGTACATATTTCCAATTCCCAATTTCCAATGCTGACGCGTCTCGCCAAATCCTTCATTGAGAATCCCATGGTTCGCTACGCAACACAAAAAGCACTCGCGATCGCCGTGCTCACGGTTACGTTTGTCGCAGCGCACGGATCATGGGCCGTTGCGGCCGACCATCCAAACATCGTGTTCATCATGGCTGACGATTTAGGCTACGGCGACCTGGGCTGTTACGGTCAGCAGCTGATCGCAACGCCGCGAATCGACCGACTTGCTTCAGAAGGCATGCGGTTTTCCGCGAGATTCCAGACCAGCGGACCACTGCGCGGCTTCAAAAGGTCGCTCACGGAAGGTGGCATTCGGGTGCCGTTCATCACACGCCGGCCAGGCACTATTCCGGCAGGCACCATCAGCCATGACGTCATCGCCTTCCAGGACATGCTGCCAACGTTCGCAGAGCTGGCGGGCGCTATGGTCCCTGGGGACCTGCCGATCGACGGCATATCAGTTGCCGCGGCGTTGAAGGGCGAGAAGTTACGCCCGACACGAAGCCACCTGTATTGGGATTACGGACATTGCCGAGGGAAGAACTACGCTCAGGCCGTGCGTGTAGGCGATTGGAAGGGCATCCGTGGCGCGAACACCGGTCGAATTCAGCTGTACGATCTCAGTCGGGACACGGGCGAAGCCAACGATATCGCTCTGACGCGTCCCCGGATCGTCGAACGAATCCGGATCATCATGGATCAAGCCGTCACACCGAGTCCACGTTACAAGATTGGCACCGTCTATCGGGGCAGCCCGATCTGGAAAAAAACGCCATGAAAGACGTTTGTCGATAACGACGGCCCGCGTGCAGAATGTGTCGAGCCGGCACGTTGATAGCTGCTTCCAATGTTCGTAGTCTACGGCCTTCGCAAGAACCTGCGACGATACTGTTCTTTCGACATCCCGTCGAATGCTCCTATTTGGCCCCACAGATGAACTCCACGACCATCAAGACCCGCCGCTTCAAAAGTACCGAGTGGCAGGCAGGAACGCTCTCGACTGTTCTTTCGGATCTCGCTTCCGAGCTAAAGGCGCGGGACGTCAACGTCAAATTCAAGGGCACACAATCTGACGGAACAGCGCTCACCGTCGACGGTGGACCGGACAAAGTCGGCGAAGTCACAGGGCTGCCGGTCGGTCAGGGCGTTCTCAGGGTCCAGTACAATCGCGAACGCGGTGATTCAGCGGACGTCAGTAACGTCGACATCCTGAGCATCGACATGCTGACTGTTGACATTGTTTCGGTGGTGTTCGGCGCGACCGCTGCAGAATATCAAATCGACGTTCAGGCAAGAAATTCCGATCTGACGGATTCAGCTTTTGCATTGCTGAAAGATCGCTTGTCACTGCAGGAGATCGCGCAACCGTAGGCCCCAGACAACGGCAGCCGCTGTGCCCATATCAGACGGAGTCTATTGCGAGGATTTCCGGACCGTCAGCCAGTTCAAAATCGTCCGCGTCACTGTCTGAGCCGCGTCCTGCTGAGGAGACCAAAGCACTTTTTTGCTTCAGTCACTCTTCAAAGAGGCCTGACCTGAATGGCACTGTCATACGGGAAGTCTTTTCATGTGCAGTGTTTACGAAGTTCTGCTATGAGGACATTTCTTGGTTTTTGCATGAGTGGGTAGCCGTGTCTTCGCCGTTTAATGACTCTGGGTTCCAGTCGTCCTGGCCTGTTGGCAACTTCACAGCTTGCTATCTGCGCGAGCAACTGCAGGCAGTGGTTCCGCATGTCGGCAATGCTGCCGCTGGACGTCATCATCCACGATCCTAAAACATACTGGCAGGCGCTCGTGAAGGCTGCACGATGTACTGCGCTGGCGGTGGCATTTCTGTTGTCGCATAGATCGCAGTTCGTTATTTGTCATCAACACACTCGGACTGTTTTTGGGCATGGAAGACAACCCTTACCGCTTCGCTCCCGAAGTCGCTTCCACCGGTTCACCAGTGCCGCCCCGAACACTTCAACTGAGCCGCGCGGCTCACATCCTGCTGATGCTGTGCCAACTCGGATTCTGGGCATGGATAGTCTACGATCAGCGCCAGCAGTGGCAGGCACGCCCGCCATTGCTGATATTCTTCATCGCAATGATCGTCTTGTTTGCCGGCGTGATCATTGCGGTTACGTTGTGCCGAACACAGACGGAGTCTATTCTGCGGATTTCCGGACCGTCAGCCAGTTCGAAATCGTCCGCGTCACCGTTTGAGCAGCGTCCTGCTGGACGAAGTGACCGGCTGTTGGAAGCGTGACCAGCGTCAGGTCTTTTTCCAGCCACAGCCATGTGTCGTTCAAAGCGCCTGGCAGCAGAGCCGTGTCTTTCAGGCCGTGTATCATCAGCACGGGGCACTTCACTTTTGGCGGATCATCGTTGGGTGCCTGGTACGGTTCACGCGGATAGTTGGCCTTGTAGTAATTCAGCATGCACTCGAACGACGACCGCTTGAACGCTGCGACATACTTTTCCTTTGCATGCTCGTCATTGACCCAGAATGTCAAACCTTCAGCCTTCAATGTCGAGGCGGCGACGGGCTGCTGAAAGAAACGCGCGTAAGCCGATGCCTTTTGCTGATCCGGATTGTTAGCCAGTTCTCGCTGCAGGCCGTGCAGATGAGGCATATTCAGGATCACAAGTCGGTCGGTCATTTCCGGAAAAGCCATCGCGAATGACCACGCCACCGCTCCGCCCCAGTCGTGTCCGACGATGACGGCTTTGTCGCGTTCAAAATGCCTGATCACGGCCTGCACGTCGCTGACCAGTTTGGCCATCGCGTAGTCTTCCACGCCTTCCGGCTGGTCGCTTTTGTTGTAGCCGCGCTGGTCGATGGCGACGACCTTGAAGTGCTTCGCCAGAGTCGGCATTTGTTTCCGCCACGTGTACCAATAGTCCGGGAAGCCATGAATCATCACCAACAGCGGGCCTTCGCCCGCTGTGACGTAGTGAATCTTCACATCGCCCGACTTCGCGAAACCGTGTTCGCCGAGTTCATCCGCCGCTGCGGGAATGGTCGACAACGCCACACAAGCAACTATTGCAAAGGCACTGTGGCAACGGGAAATTCTGATCATTTCTGACTTTCGGAGAGTGAATCGTCTACTCGGATGCTTCGCTGGTACCTGCGCCGTTCTTGATGCAGTAGATGCGAGCGGAGGTTCGGATCAACAGTCTGTCGCCGATGATCGCCGGTGTGGCCATAGCCATGTCGTCTTCAGCAAGCGTGTTCTTGTGCAGGATTTCCAGTTCGTCGCCCGACTTCATAACGTAGGTGACTCCGTCTTCATTCAGGCAGAAGACTTTCCCGGCATAGCCCCATGGCGAAGTCGTAAAAGCACGGCCCTGAGGAATGCGTTGTTTCTTGAAAACCGGCTCACCATTCGTCGGGTTGAAGCAGGCAATAAATCCGAAGTCGTACAGCACGTACAGACGATCTTCGTAGATCAATGTTGAGGGATTATACGGCCCTGCCATTTTCTGGCACCAGACGATGGAATCATTCGACGTCTCGTCTTCCGCCAGTGAGATATCGCCGGTCGCCCCGGGTTTGATTGCGTAAATCGGTCGACTCTTTCGGTCACCAACGTAGCCGGAACTGACGTAAAGCAGCCCATGGTGTTCAAACGGCATGGCGACCGTGATGCTGGACATCCCCTTGAAGTGCCACAGCAATTCGCCCGAAAGACTGTACGACCGCACCTGTCCGGTTCCCGGTGTCACGATTTCAACTCGGTCAGCGTTCTTCCAGATGAATGGTGTGGCCCAGTTACTCTTTTCATCGCGTTGTGTGCGCCATACTTCTTCGCCCGTTTTGCTGTCGAGAGCCAGCACAAACGAGTCTTCATCGTTGTCGTTGACAAGGTACAGCCGCCCCTCGTGCAGCACGGGAGATGACGCCGTGCCCCAGCCGTTACGAGTCTTATGAGGTTCAAGACGTTTTTCCCACAGCAGCTGGCCTTCGAAATCGAAGCAGAATACTCCGACATTGCCGAAGTACGCGTAAACACGTTCGCCGTCCGTGATCGGTGTCTCTGACGCATAGCTGCTCTTCAGGTGAATCGAAGTCTGCGGTTTGCCCTCGTGGACCTCTTTCTGCCAGAGTATTTTCCCCGACTCCAGGTCCATGCAGAACACGATCCATTGATGAACAGTGTCCGGCAAATCAGGTCGGTCGCCGCCGAAGTAGAGCCCCTTCTTCGGCTCTTCCGTCGTCCCGGTGTTCACCACCGACGTTACGAAAACACGGTTGCCCCAGACGATCGGCGACGACCAGCCGCGGCCGGGAAGATCGGTCTTCCATGCCACATTCTCCGTGGCTGACCATGTGACGGGCAGGCCTTCGTTACTTGAAACGCCTCGCGCATCAGCGCCGCGAAACTGTGGCCAGTCATTTTCCACGGCCACCGCCGGCGATTCAAAAACCGCGCAGAACATACAAAGTGTCAGCGCGATCCGAATTCCCTGCTTCATCCTGAAATCTCCGAAAATAAAAAATGGCTGCGGTCACTGTCAGGCAACGATGTCATGCACCACGTTTCCGTAGACATCTGTCAGACGGAAATTTCGACCGCCGTAGTTGAAGGTCAACTTCGTGTGATCGAGCCCCAGCAGGTGCAGCATCGTGGCGTGCCAATCGTGGATGTGGACGGGATTTTCGACCGCCTGATAGCCGAGTTCGTCGGTGGCGCCGTAGCTGGTGCCGCCCTTGACTCCTCCGCCCGCCATCCAGATCGTGTAGCCCTTGTTATTGTGGTCACGCCCAGTGCCGCTTTGAGCATACGGAGTGCGACCGAATTCGCCCGCCCACACGACAAGTGTATCCTTGAGCATGTCGCGAGATTTCAAATCCGCCAGCAGTGCAGCGACGGGTTGATCGGTCGCTTCGCAGGCTTCCGGCAGAGCGGTCTGCAGCTGGAAGTGATGGTCCCAGCCGATCGGCGCCGTCACTTCAATGAATCGCACACCCGCTTCAACCATGCGGCGAGCCAACAGGCATGATCGTCCGAATCGGTCCGTCGGACGTCCGGATCCCACACCGTATTGATTCAACGTGGACTCGGTTTCGGACGACAGATCAAGCAGATCCGGAACTTCGTCCTGCATGCGGAACGCCAGTTCGAACGATTCAATCGCGCCTTCGATTTCCGGGTGGTAGAGATCCCGTTTCAGTTTGTGAGCATTCAAATCACGAATCAGATCCAGCTGCTGACGTTGCAGTTTGGGACTCAACAGAGCGTTTTTCATGTTTCGCAATTGTGCGCCTGGTTCCTTATCGACTCCCAGGATTTTGGCGTAGAATTCCGGAATCTGATTTGTCCCAATTTTTGTCGCCTGGTAGACAGCGGGAAGAAACGCGCTGCCATAGTTTCGGGCCCCACCATTTTCTGATGGCGGATTCAGCGTGACGAAACCGGGCAGGTTGCTGTTTTCGGTACCGAGCCCGTACAACGACCATGCTCCGAGTGACGGTCGAGTGAACTGAAAGCTGCCGGTGTGCATCTGGATATACGCCTGCGAATGATTCGGCAGGTCGGTGTGCATGCTGTGGATGAAACACAGATCGTCGGCGTGCTTTGCCACATTCGGACAGAGTTCCGAAAACCACAGACCGGATTCCCCGTGCTGTGCGAAATCGAACGGTGACTCCATCAACCCCTGGTTTCCAGCGATAGCGCTTTCCGCAGTTTTGCGGCCCTCGTGATCGGCGAGTGCCGGTTTGTAGTCAAACAGATCAACGTGCGACGGGCCGCCGTTCATCGAAAGAAAGATGACTCGTTTTGCCGTTGCGGGAAAGTGAGTCGCTTTCGGCACCAGGCTGCTTCCTGACGGCGCGGCAGCACGCGCCGCAGCCTGCTGAGCAAGTCCGGCAAAGGCCAGATAGCCAAAACCGGAAGAGAGCGACTTCAAGGCATCGCGACGAGAACAGGAATGGGGCATCATGTTAAGTCCTGAATACGTTTTCGAGTGGCGCGTGTAACGTCGGCCCTGGACCTGTGAATTCACACGTTTCAGCAGCCCGTGTAACAGACATTCTCTAATCCAGATTTCGAAATTCGGCGGTGGACAACATCGCCTGACAGAAGCTCAGTACGGTCAGGTCACGATTGGTACTCTCTGCAGAATCCGACGAAACGTCCTGGCCAAGGAATGCCAGCGAACGATCTTTTTCCTCAGCATCCGGTTCACGGCCGAAACACAGCAGAAACGTTCGTTGAACAAGTTCTTCGTCCTGCGACGTTTCTCGTTCCAATCGCGCCGCCAGCTGCTTCGCCCGGTCCTGCACGAAGGAACTGTTCATTAGATACAATGCCTGCACGGGCACGTTGGTTGTCTCTCGATCACCGGTCACGAAGCTGGGTTCGGCGAAGTCAAAAAGATTCAGCACATCGGGCAAACGATCGCGAATCACCGGCAGATACACGGAACGGTACACGGCCCCGTCCAGATCCTTTGGCAATTTCCGGTCCAGTCCGATCAGCGAAATGGGTTTGTCTCCGATCATCGTGGCGACCAGAGATCCATCCGGCCGTGATTCGTCCAGTTCGCCGGCGACAACCAACATGGCATCGCGAATGGATTCCGCCTCCAATCGTCGTTTCGGCATTCTCCACAGTAGACGATTCCCCGGATCCTGTCGAAACACGTCGGCATTGTACGTTGATGCCTGGCGATAGGTGCGCGACAGGACGAGCGACCGAACAAGCCGCTTCAGTGACCAGCCGTCGTTGATAAAACCAACCGCGAGAGTATCCAGCAACTCCGGATGACTGGGGGCTTCACCCGTGCTTCCAAAGTTGTCAACAGTGGCGACAATCCCTCTTCCGAACAGGTGTTTCCAGACACGATTCACGAACACCCGAGTGGTCAGCGGGTGTTCTTCATTGGTGAGCCATTGGGCCAATTCCAGACGCCCGCTTTGTTGCGCGGGAATGGACGGTGTTCCGGCAATTGGCAGTGCCCGCGGGAAGGCTCGGGGAACAATTTCTCCTTCGCGGCCGATTTCGCCCCGCGCCAGCAAAGGCACGTCGAGGACTTCTTCCGCATCAAGGACTCCCATCGCCAGCGGCAGCGCCTGGCCTTTGTCGTCAAGAGTTTCCAGCTTGCCTTCAACCGGCCCTCGCCCCCAAAGGTTGGCCAGAACGTCGCGCAGAGTGAATTGTTTCTTTGGCTTCTTTCCGGCGAACGCAGCTTTCTGCGATTCTTCAATCTCAAGGCGTGTTGCCTCCAGAACAGCAAACCTGGCCTTCAGCTCTTCAAACTTCTTCGGCGACAGAGACTTATGAAGAATCTTCTGATTTGCGAGCCGCGGCAGCACAAGAGGATGGCCACCTTTGTTGTTCGCCGGCGATACAAACGTGCCGAAAAACGTTTCGGTGCTGGCGAATACGCCGGCCAGCCCGTAGTAATCTTCCATCATAAACGGATCGAACTTGTGGTGATGACAGCGAGCACAGGCGACGGAACTGGCCATCACACCGCGTGTCAGTGAATCGATCTGTTCGTCAACGGTGTCTGCCTTGAACTTCTTGTCGTTGGCTTCACCAAGGTTCTTTGTACCGACGGCCAGGAAACCAGTCGCGGTCAGCAGTCGAGCTCGTTCTGCATCGTCATCGTACGGCAACAGGTCGCCGGCGATCTGTTCGGTCAGAAATCGGTCAAAGGGAATGTCCGCATTGACTGCGTCGATGACATAATCCCGATATCGCCAGGCATACGGAAACGAAATGTTTGATTCTCCGCCACTCGATTCGCCATAACGAGCAACGTCCAGCCAGTGGCGTCCCCAGCGCACCCCAAATTGCGGGGACTGAAGTAATTCATCGACCTCTTTCTCTAACGCCACGTCCATTCCGTGTTGTTGCTGAACTGCCACAAAGCGATCGATGACCGCAAGTGACGGTGGCAGGCCAACCAGATCAAAATGAAGCCGCCGCAACAGTGTCCGCGGTAACGCATCCGGTGACGGCTTGATCCCGTTGCGGTTCAACATCGCCAGAACAAACGAGTCGACACTGCTGCGAGGCCAGTCCTTGTCGTCGACGCCCGGAAGTTCCGAAACGGTCAGTGGCTGATAAGCCCAGTGATCTTTGGCCGCATCCAGCCCGGCCCACGAACCCTCCGTAGCTGCAACGGTATCCTTACGCGGATCAGGGGCACCCATTTTGATCCACTTCCTGAAATCCTCGATGACGGAATCAGATAGCTTCCCACCTTTCGGCGGCATCAGCAGGTCCGGATCAGCATGGGTGATCGCTGTCAGCAGAACGCTGGCTTCCGGATGCTTCGGCACAACAGCTGGACCACGTTCTCCACCTGTGCGAATGGCGGTTTGAAAATCAACTCGCAAGCCACCTTCCGCTGTACCCGCCGCATGACACTCGTAGCAGTGCTTGACCAGCACCGGCCGAATCTTTGATTCGAAAAAATCGTTACCGCCTGATTCCTGCTGATCTGGCCCATCGCCTTCAGCAGCCATGACGGGCGTTGTCATGAATAGCGCCATGTAGATGCAAAACGATCGAATCTTCATTGAACCGGACATCAATCTGATTTGGGAACGGTAAAGTTGCCACCAATAATATCAAGTTTTCGAGGAAACATCAGAGTGAATCCCATGCTTCCTCGTTCACGTACTTCAGATCATCACTCTCGCCTGGTATCGGTGACTTCTTTTCCAGGATAGTATAGGTTCAGCGTCCAGCTTATATCACCGCCGAACTTTGACCATTCCATGCATAAACATTTAATGCGATCCGCAGTGACAAGGAATGGGCCGCTGCAACAAAAACACAGTTCGGCTTGCGAAGGAAAGGGGCACATGAATCCAGTCGCCCCGTTCGCTGGTCTGCCACGCAGGTCGCTGCCGCGGAAGGACTGCGTTCCGCGGCCTGCGGTTCTGGTTGTCATCGTGGTCTGTCTCGCTTTTAACAGGCTGACGGTCGCCTCTGACGGGGCGATTTTCCGAGATCAGCTTCTGCCATTCCTGCATGCACACTGCATGGATTGCCACACAGACGCGGACGCAGCCGGCGGACTGGATCTTGCGGAGCTCAGTACCAACCTGGCCGACGCTGAAATCATGCGCCGGTGGGTACAGGTCCACGATCGTGTATCGGCCGGAGAGATGCCACCTGAGGATCAGCCGCGACCTGCCGAGGCCCAGAAATCAGCAGCACTCGCAACACTTTCTGCCGCACTGACAAAGGCCGATCGCGCACGCAGCGACGTCGTTCTGCGACGCCTTAACCGAAACGAATACGAAAACACCGTGCGAGATCTGTTTGACGTGTATGTCAACGTGAAGGCGCACCTGCCACCGGACACACCGATGTCCGGTTTCGACAATATCGGCGAAGGCCTGGCGGTTTCCGCGGAGGCGGCACAGGCTTATCTGATCGCTGCCGACGTGACACTCGATGCAGCCTTCGGTCCGGCAAAACAGCCACAGCTGATCAAACATGAAACGAATCTGCTTGACCAGACGAACCATGACGGCACACCTCGCCTGGCGAATCATATCGGAAAAATGTTTCGAAAGACGGACGACGGTCTGGTTATCTTTCAGTCCAATTACTGCCCGACCAACCTTGTCAATCTGGCAAGACTGCGTCCAACCGCCGGCACCTACCGAGGCACGATTCGAGTGCGAGCCATCCAAAGCGAGAAGCCGGTTACGCTGCGGATCTATGGTGGCGACACGATCGTGGGAAGACGTGAAAAACATCTGGTTGGCTACTTCGACGTTCCACCTGATAAATGGACGACGATCGAATTCACGGATCGGCTGGTCGAAGACGGGGGAACCTATCAGCCGAAGTGTTATGGCACCCGCGATACTCGCAAGGACGCCGATGCTTATCCAGAACCGGGCATTGAGATCGGCGACATCACCATCGAAGGTCCGCTGGAGGAGTGGCCGCCAGTCAGCCGCACAAAGTTGCTGGGTGACATTGATCTGCGGACAGGGACACTGGAGGACGCTGCTGCGATTCTGCGCCGGATCCTCCCCCGAGCATTCCGCCGCACGACACACGACAATGAACTTAAGCCCTACATCACTCTGGTTGCATCGGCGTTGGATGCAGACCGGCCTTTCGCCGAGGCCCTGTGGCTCGGTTTAAAGGGCGTCCTGTGCTCGCCGGAATTTCTGTTCCTGGACGAACCGGGACAGAACGTCATCAGCCAACAGGCCCTCGCATCTCGATTATCCTACTTTCTCTGGTCGTCGATGCCGGACGACGAACTGCTTTCGCTTGCCGACGAAGGCAGACTCGACCAGCCGAACATTCTGCAACAACAGGTCGAACGACTGCTGCATGATCCGAAGGCAGACGCTTTCACAACGAACTTTGTGGGGCAGTGGCTCGATTTGCGGGACATCGACTTCACCGAGCCCGACATGAATCTGTATCCGGAATTCGACGAGTTACTCAGACTTTCAATGATCGAAGAAACGCATCGGTATTTTCGAGAGGTTCTGGATCAGGACCTCAGCCTGCTGACATTCATCGCTTCGGATTTCACGTTTCTTAACGAACGCCTGGCAAGGCACTACGAAATTCCCGGTATCCTGGGACAGAAATTTCGGAAAACCACTCTCCCGGCCGACAGCGTTCGCGGCGGCGTACTCACTCAGGCCAGTGTGCTGAAGGTCACCGCCAACGGAACGAATACGTCACCAGTGCTGCGCGGAGCCTGGGTCATGGAAAACATTCTGGGGCAATCGACACCCCCACCGCCATCCAATGTCCCGGCGGTCGAGCCTGACATTCGCGGTGCCACGACGCTGCGGGAACAGCTCGCCAGACACCGCAACGAAGACTCGTGCGCAGTTTGCCACGATAAAATCGACCCAGCTGGATTCGCGCTGGAGAATTTTGATGTGGTCGGCGGATGGCGCAACAACTATCGAACGCTCGGCGACGGTGAACGCCCCGGGTTTTCACAGCACCCGATCACGTTTGCCTGGATTCGCTACCGCATCGGACTTCCCGTGGATTCCACCGGAAGAACGTCCGATGGTCAATCGTTCAGTGACATTCGAGAATTCAAACAACTGCTGCTTAAGCAGAAGAATGCGATTGCAACCGGCATAACGGAAAAGCTGGTGACTTATGCGTTGGGTCGCCGAATCGGTTTTTCGGATCGGCAGGACATTCAGAACATCGTGAAACGATCCGCTCAGAATGACTACGGCTTTCGGTCGCTGATTCACGACATCGTTCAGAGTGACATGTATCGGAGACCATGAAATGACAACACTTTCACGACGCACGTTCATGCGCGCCTCCGGCGTCGCGGTCGGACTTCCGTTTCTGGATGCGATGCAGCCGCGCGCGTCTGCCGCGGATACGTCGCCACGCAGACGCATGGTGGCTGTCAATGTCGGCCTTGGACTGCACGCTCCGAATATCGTTCCCACCACAGCCGGCCGGGATTTCGAATTGCCACCGTACCTGCAAGCCGTCGAAGCGTTCCGCGATCAATTCACATTCATCTCCGGAACCTCACATCCGGAAGTGGGGGGCGGGCATCAGTCGGGAAAGTCGTTCCTGACCGCTGCCAAACATCCCAACAGCGCTGGGTTTAAGAACTCCATCTCGCTGGATCAATATGCCGCGGAACAGTTGGGTGCGGAAACGCGATTCAGCTCACTCGCATTGTCCATCTCCGGACCGGGCCTTTCGTGGTCACGTTCCGGTGTGGAAATCCCCACCGAAGTGCGACCGTCCAGGGTCTTTCAACATCTCTTTCTGGAAGGTAAGCCCAGCGAAAAGGCGAAACAGGTCCAGCGACTGCAGGACGGGCAAAGCGTGCTGGATGTCGTAATGGACAAAGCGAGCCGGATGAAACGACGTCTGGGTGGACGTGACCGAAACAAAATCGATCAGTATTTCAATGCCGTGCGCGAGGCGGAAAAGCGGCTTGTCAAAGCAAAAGCGTGGGAAAAGCGTCCCCGGCCCAATGTCGATGTCGATCCACCACGCGACGAGCCGGACCGTAAGAAGATGATCGAGCGCATTGGCCTGATGTACGACATGATGCACCTGGCCATCGAAACCGATTCCACTCGATTCATCACGTTCTACGACACCGGCATGAACGCGGTCCCCGTCATCCAGGGAGTCGACACGGATTATCACATGCTCTCGCACCACGCAAAAGATCCGGCAAAGATCGCTCAGTTAACGATTGTGGAAACCGAAGTGATGAACGCTCTGGCAGGGTTTCTGAGCAAACTGTCTGATTCGAAGGAAGGTAGTTCCTCACTACTCGACAACACAATGGTGCTGTTCGGCTCAAATCTGGGTAATGCCAGCAGTCACAACACAAGAAACATGCCTATCATTCTGGCCGGAGGTGGGTTTCGACACGGCCAGCATCTGGCCTTTGATCACACCAACAACTACCCGCTGCCAAAGCTCTATGTCTCGATGCTCCAACGGCTCGGTCTGGAAACCGATACGTTCGCATCATCCACGGGAACGATGAACGGACTGGAGATGGTTTGACGTCTGCCAGAAAAAACACCCACAACGACAAGGCCATGATCTGAATGAGTATCAGTCCGACAGAAATACACGTTGCCGCAATTCATGCGCATCCGGATGACATCGAAATCCAGTGCGCAGGAACTTTGCTGCGATTGAAGGAACTCGGTTGTCAGGTTTCCGTCGCCACGATGACGCCCGGCGACTGCGGCAGCGCAGAACTGTCGCAGGACGAAATCGCTGCTGTGCGACGATCCGAAGCCGCCGCCGCGGCCACCTTGATAGGAGCCGAATACACATGTCTGGAATTCCGCGACCTGTCCATCTGTTTCGACAACGACAGTCGACGCCGCATGACAGAATACCTGCGTCGAACAGCACCGGACATCATTCTGACCGCACCGCCGGTTGACTACATGCATGACCACGAAATCACCAGCATGTTGGTTCGCGACGCCTGTTTTAACGCGTCCGTCCCAAATTATAAGACGCGGCAGTGGGATCCAGCCCCGGCCATGCAGAAGATTCCGCACCTGTACTACGTTGACGCCGTTGAAGGAATTGACCATTTCGGAAACCGGCATCCCATCGACTTTGTCGTCGACGTATCAGAGCACTTCGAAACCAAGATCCAATCTCTCGCCTGTCATGCCAGCCAGCGTGAATGGCTGCGTCGGCAGCACGGTATGGATGAATACCTTGAGGCCTGTCGGCGTTGGAGCGCAGAACGAGGTAAGGAGCGGGGAGTGGCGTATGGTGAGGGTTTTCGGCAATACAAGGGGCACCCTCATCCCACCGACAACCTGCTGCTGGAGTTACTCGAAGCGTAGATTCCGCAGGAATTCGTAACGAAAAACACTTCCAGACTTTGAAAAAGTGTCCGGAACCAGCATCCTCAATTCGACCTGATCGTCGGCAAAGGCTATGCTTGTCGGTTGTGAAGGCGTGAATCCACACCGTTTGCCCGAAATCTATTTCTTCAGCCACCCGCTTAAGCCATGACAGAAACCGCCACTCCAGACGACGACGCCCTCTTCACTGCGACTGAGGTCCAGCAATTCGAAGCCGACGATGTGGTCGCAGGTTCAGCCATCGGGAAGATGCTGTCCGCGCTGTTCCTGTACACAGTTCTGGCCATGTCGTTTGTCGCATGGTGGACGTTCAGTACGGTGAGCGAAACCCGCAGCCTGCCAGCGAATACAGCGGATCACTCGGGGCATTAGAGTAGTTTACTTATTGTCGTGGACGATACTGGCTCGTGGGAGTAACGAAACTGCTATCGAAAAGCGTTTTTCGCGGCCACAAGTCAGCGTGAAACGCTGTAGCCGCCCGGGCCGTTCACTCTTAGCTGTGGCCTGATGTGCAACATCCGACATTCCTTCAGTCGACGAACAATGTTGGCTGAATGAGCACGACTCGGGAATCCATGAGTCAGAAGACACTCAAAATTGCGATCAGCGGGACGGGCTTCGCAGGCGACTACACCGTCGGCACCTATTCGATGATGCCGCACAAGAACGGCGTGCAGATCGAACTTGCCGGCGTTGTCTCGGGACGTCTGGAAAACGCTCAAAGTTTTGCTGAGAAGCACAACATTCGGCACGCTTACGCCACGCATCAGGAAATGCTGGACAGCGCGAAGCCCGACATCGACAACATCTGTTGCGCCAATTTCGCTCATGGCCCGTACAGCGTGGAAGCCGCCGCAGCTGGGGTTCCCGTGATTGTGCTGGAGAAACCGCCTGTTATCTGGCCGGGATATCCGGACGGTCGAACGGCCGACGCCGGTACGCGAAAACGGGAGACGATGGCGTACCTCACGGAGGTTCTTGATGCCGTGCGGACCGGTGGCTCCAAACTTCTGTATGCGGAAGACTTCGTCTACTTCGACGGTATCAAGGGCATCGTTGAGTTGCTGATAGAAGCTCGCACCAATGGCAAAGGGAAAGTGCTGTATCAGCGAGGCCTTTGTGCTCATCAGGGTTCACACGCTCCGGCATACGACACTCCATCCAAATCGGGTGGTGGCGCATTGTTCAATAAGGCCTGTCACCCGCTGGGCCCCGCGCTGTATCTGAAACAGGTGGAAGGCATTCTGAACGGCACCGGGCCGATTCGTCCGGTTCGAGTTTCCGCGGCTGCGATGCAAATCCTGAAACATCAGCCAGAAAGCAGCGGTGAACACTTTCGAGTCATGCAGAATGTCGACGATTTCGGCCGAATCACGGTCGTATTCGAAGACGATACCATCGCAGAAGTCATCGGGCACGATCTGAGCATCAGCGGAATCCGCAACGAGTTCTCGGTCATCACCGACTTTGCTCAGTACGATCTGCGAGTCAACCCGAACAACGAAAACGAATTGTTCCTGCCCGATGCTGCCAACGCCGGCAACCTGCTTGTTCGCGAAAAACTGCCAACATCGCAGGGCACCAGTTTCCCGCGGCCGAATCAGTTTTACTCACACGGCTACGTAAATGAAATGAGCGACGCCGTGGATTGCGTCATGGAAGCTGATCGCTATCCACAGTCGGGGGCCCTGATGGCGTGGGACACGATGGCCGTGTTGATGGCGTCGTATGAAAGTTCGGATGCTGGCGGTGGGTTCGTTGATATTGCTGAATACACGACCAAGGGCCGAGTATTCGCTCAATCCGAGCTCCCTGATCCTCACCAATCTGGCAGCGTCTTTCAACGTGCCTGAAGCTGGCCGCCGAACCAACGAGACAAAGTCGTTGTGCACGCTGCCAGCGTGCGGCGGTCTCCATCAGGCAGGCTGGCTGCACTACGGAGGAACCTTTCTTCATATCACGGGGCAAGGCGAGCCGGCGTTCGGCAGATTCTGCCGAAGCTCAGGAGCCGGTGTGTGCAGTCACGGACTTAATATTGAGGCGTTCGCCGGAATTCGTTATTGCTACGGTACTCGGGATCATCCTCTCGAGACGTCTCACCTCTCTCATCCAGCAGATTCACTGCTGATCACGTCACTGTTCGCCTGTCTCAATCCTCTCTCGCTCCCTGCAGTCGGTTGGTTCAACCGCTCAGATTCCTCCAATCGTCACTCACTTGCAGAGGCGGTTCCAGGTATAGCTCCATGAGAAGCAATCTGTCTTCGTCGCCTCAACGACCTCAATCAGCTGGAAGAGCGTTTGCACTTCTACGCGCGGTGGCCGTGTTGTTAACGACAATCTTTGCCGTCGTCATTCCACTGTGTGCGCAAGAGCTGCCGGAAGCAGTCGTCGCGATACGGATTGAAGGAGACGAAACCATTCCGAAGGACGCCATCCTGGCGAAAATCACCACGCAGCCCGGGCGACAGATCACGAATCGACAGATTCGTGAAGACAAACGGAACCTGATGAGCACTCGCTGGTTCTACAACGTCAATGAACGCTTCGAACAAACGGCCGACGGCGTCGTACTGATCTTCACTGTTCACGAACGACCAATCGTGCGGCGGGTCGAGTACCGGGGCGTCAAACAACTGAAGCTCAAAGAATTGGCATCGTGGACCAACCTGAAAAAGGGCAGTCCTTTCGACCATATGGCCAATCGTGACGCCGTCCATCGCATTGAACAGGAGTACAAGGAACGTGGCTTCAATCATGTGAAGGTGACCCTCATCACAGGTGCCGACCCATCTGATCGTGACGTGATTTTTCGCATCAACGAAGGGCCAAAAGTTCGCGTGCAGCACCGCGAATTTCGTTTTACAGGTCAACGACCTGCCGGCGACATCACGTCTCAACTGACGTCACTGTTTTCCGGGCGAGAATCGCAGGATGGAACGGTTGGACTTTCGCCTTCAGCCGGGCGATTGAAAACAAAGCTGCAAACGAAGGAAGCGATGTTTGGTTTCTTCGGAGGTCTGTTCAAGCCCGAAACGATTCAGCAGGACATCGCGAGCCTGAAGCAGTACTACCGCAGCCTGGGCTTCTTCGACATCGAAGTCGAAGCAAAGCCATTGTATTCACGCGATCGGTCCAGCGTAAAGATTCTGTACACGATCAACGAGGGCATTCCGTTCAGGATCCGCAACATCACGCTGAATGGCAACAATGTCGTGTCAGACAAACAACTGCGACAGAAGGCGCAGCTGCGGGCAGGCCAGTATTTCAATTCGCTGCCGTTGTCCAAAGACGTGCAGCACATGCTGGAACAGTACGGTAATCGCGGCCACTATTTTGCATCCGTGGTTCCTGTTCCACAGTTTACGGAAAAGGCCGGTGAGCTGGATCTGGTCTTTGAGATTGATGAGGACCGACCGCGATACGTCAGGAAGATCAACCCGCGCCTGCAGGGCGACCATCCCCACACCATGGAAGTCGTCCCGCTGAATCAGTTCCAGATGGAACCAGGCGATCTTGCCAATCCGAAACTGATTAACCGGGGTCGAAGCCGGATCAATGGAAGCGGGCTGTTTGAAGGTGTTCAGGTCGAAGTCATTCCGGTTGACCCGAATCAAACGATGTCGGCGTCCATGTCGCGAACAATTCGCGGCCAGACCGGGGCGGGCTACACGCCCGCGTGGACGCAGCTGTTTGACGTCTCCAAACCGATCTCCACGACAACAGGAACGCCAGGTGGACATGTCTATCCGTCACCCACCAAGGCGCCACAACAGCAAAAAACGAAACGGCCGCAGACATCCGTGCCAGCCAAACAGCAGCAGGTCACTTTCCTGCACAATCCCGACATGCCGTCGGTGGTCAGATATCAAACAACCCCTCCGACCACGATGTTCTACCGGCCGCAGAAGTCGCTGCTGGTGTCGTCATTCCCAAACGCGGTGAACGAGGACGTGGTCGTCCGGGGGCAGAGTCCAGACGGTTTTTATGCACCACCGGAGCCAGGTCGTGGCAATGCCATGCTGGAAGGCAGCCCGTACAACAATCAGTTCGAAGCATTGCCGCCAGGCTGGGTCGACATCAACATTGATGCCGCAGAAGGCCGCACGGGGCGATTGATGTTTGGAGCAGGTGTGAACAGCGATGCCGGGATTGTCGGATCCTTTGTCTGGGACGAACGCAACTTCAACCTGTTTGCACCTCCCAGAACTTTCGCTGATGTCATCGAAGGTCGAGCATGGCGAGGTGGTGGACAGCGGTTTCGTGCAGAAGCGGCACCCGGAGATCAGGTCAGCCGCTACGCCCTCAGTTGGACAGATCCTTATTTTCTGTACACAGATTACAGCCTGAGTCTCAGCGCGTTTTACTTCAATCGCTTCTATCCCGACTGGGACGAAACCCGCCTTGGAGGTCGCGTCGCACTCGGTAAGCAGCTGACCCCCGAATGGTCGATAAACGGTGCCCTGCGTCTTGAAGATGTGGAAATCACTCGCGTGTCTGTACCGACGCCGCCTTCCCTGGCCAAGACGGTCGGGAAAAATTTCCTGTCCACATTCCGAACATCCGTGGCTCACGATACTCGGGACTCAGCATTGATGCCTGGTGAAGGACACTTCCTTGACCTTGCCTATGAACAGGCGTTTGGCGATTTCAACTACCCGCGTCTGGATGCAGAAATGCGACAGTACGTAACGATGCACCAACGACCGGACGGCAGTGGACGACAGGTGCTGACCTTCGCCGGAAACATCGGCTGGAGTGGTGACAGCACACCGATCTTCGAAAAATACTACGCTGGCGGGTTTCAATCTTTCCGCGGTTTTGCATTTCGAGGCGTAACGCCTCGAGTGGGCACCGTGGCGGTCGGTGGCAACTGGCAGATGCTGGGCACAGTGGAATACCGCATGCCCGTTACGGCCGACGACATGATCAACGTGGTCGCATTCTCCGATTTCGGCACGGTGGAACGTGACGTGTCGGTGGATGACTTCCGGGTGACTGTCGGTGTCGGTCTGCGAGTGGTGGTGCCAGCCATGGGACCGGTCCCACTGGCCTTCGACTTCGGCTTCCCGATCAAGAGCAGCCCCTTCGACGACGAACGAATCTTCAGCTTCTACGTCGGTATCAACCGATAAGGGCGTGAATCGATCACCTGCCGTTGTAAGCTTCGTAAACGGAACCAGCAAGTTTCGGCTGAGCACGATTCCCGGGCGTAACGCGCCGGAACGGCGTAGCTGTAGCACATTGTTTCGGCCCGGTGTTCGGTGCGCAGCCAGGAGGCTGTCCGGACACGTCTGTTTTTGTGAGGTGATTGGCAGTGTTTTCACCCGCGGCTAGCGCCTTGCGGCTCACCTTTACAGGTATCCGGACATCCTTCCGGATCGCGCTTCATCGAAGTGTAGCGACTTCCGCCACCGTTCAGCTACGAAATTGCTCGCTGGTCCCGCCACAAGTCAGCGTAAAACGCTGCTAAGGATTGCCCGTTGAACGCTCGGTTGCACCAAATAAGCGAAGTCACCGAATCGCTGAAACACAACGCGTCCGGATTGGGATTTCAACACCTGGGAATCGCACCGGCCGTTTCTCCCCCCGGATACCATCCCCTGCTGCAATGGATCGCCAGTGGTCATGCGGCAGACATGGACTGGATCGCACGTCGCAAGGACGCTTACCGACATCCGGACGGAGTTCTTCCCAACACGCGCAGCGTCATTGTCGCCGCGATGAACTACCACAACCAAAGCCCACAGCCGGAAACCGCTCGCATTGCCCGCTATGCATGGGGTTCTGAGGACTACCACACTCTGCTACGTCGCCGGCTGAAAGAGTTGGCGATGTTACTCAGGACGACGTGGCCGGCCGAACGCACTCGAGTTGTCGTCGATACGGCACCACTGCTGGAACGGGACTTCGCCAGACTGGCCGGCATCGGCTGGGTCGGCAAGAACACAATGCTGATCAGTCGAAACATTGGCAGCTGGTTTTTTCTGGGTGCCATTCTGACAACCGCTGAACTGACGTACGACCAGCCTTTCGAAGGCGACTACTGCGGAACCTGTACGAAATGTCTGCAGGCGTGTCCCACCGATGCATTCCCGCAACCACACGTGCTCGATTCCAGCCGGTGCATCAGCTATCTGACCATCGAACGACGAGACAAATCGATCGCAGACGGTCTCAAGAGCGGAATGGGAGACTGGCTGTTTGGCTGCGATATCTGTCAGGAAGTGTGTCCCTGGAATCGATTCGCTCCGAACAACAGCGACGCCGCATTTCAGCCGCGTGAAGACCTGATCGCCCCAGACCTGCTGCAGCTGCTTGCAATGGATGATGACGTCTTCCAACGGCAGTTCTGTGGCACGCCACTGGAACGAACGGGCCGCGACGTCATCGTTCGGAACGCCGCGATCGTCGCCGGCAACCAGCGATGTGCGGCAGCAATCCCCCAACTCACCCGACTTCTGGACGACACGTCGGACCTCGTTCGTGAAGCTTCCGGCTGGGCATTAGAACAGATCGGTACGAATTCTGTTTCCTGAACAAACGGTCCGCAGCCCACAAAGCGAAGGGGAAATATATTTGCCCCGGCGACGAATAGCCGGCTGAACAGGCTTACGACGACTGACTCAACTCCTGAAACAGAAGTATTGACGTGATGGCAGAAGACGAAGACAGACACATTGATAATCAAAGGCACCAACAGCTGTCGAAGTCCACAGTCATCCGATGCCTGCTGGCGTTCGCCTGCAGTCATGTCGCAGCACCGTACGCGGCAGCACGAGTCACGATTCAGTATGTACTGACAGGTACTATCCAATTCGCTTTCGCGTTGACTGGCGGCATCGTGATCATTGTCGGCGCTGTGCTGGCATATCGTCAGTTGGTCGATCAGCCGCTGCGACGTAAAAGGCTGTTCGGCATCACGGTCATTTTTCTGTGGGTCGTGATGGCATTTGTGCAGCTGGCGATCGTAGCGGATTCGGCTGTCCCGAGGATCATTCTCGGAAGTCTGTGGGCAGCCGGAACGGTATGGGTGGCGTGGTCTGTCTGGGCGTTCAGTTTCTTTCGCGCAGGCGGCGTGGCCGTTGGCTCCGGCATCGTTGGACTGGGGGTCGTTCTCCTGTGGAGCCTGATTGATGTCACGGGACTTACGGGTGATGCAGCGGTTGAATTCTCGTGGCGCAGGGCTCGGGAATCGCTCACGGAGTCGCCGGCAACCGTGTCGGGAACAGTGTCGACAATCGGAACAGTGGTTTGGCCGGGATATCTCGGCAGCAACCGCGACGGCCAGGTTTCCAACATTGACGTGAACGACGATTGGACTTCGCATCCGCCCCAGGAATTGTGGCGGAAGAGCTGCGGGCACGGCTGGAGTTCTTTCGCGGCTACGGAAACCACGCTGTTTGGGCAGGAACAACTGAACGGCACCGATTGCGTGACCGCCCGCGACTTGAACACCGGCGACGTAATCTGGACGGCATCCGAAAATCGCCATGGATTCAAAAGTGGCATGGGGGGAGATGGCCCGCGTGCGACGCCGACTTTGCACCTGACCACTGATGGGGACACAACCAGCGTTGTTCTGTTTTCGATTGGTCCTACGGGACTACTGAGCTGTCTGGACGTCAACGACGGCCGGGTGATCTGGCAAACAGACGTGACGAACATGTTTCCTGGCGACAATCTAGCCCACGGCGTATGCGGTTCGCCGCTTGTCGTCGACGACATGGTCGTGGTCTGCCCGCCCGCGCCACAGGGACCGTGCCTGGCGGCATTCGACGTGGCGAACGGAAATCTTAGATGGAAATGTGAATCAGACTGGAGAGCAAGCTACGCGTCGCCCTGTCTGCTGACAATCTGCGATCAACCTCAGATCGTTCTGCAGGCAGGTCCGGGAGTGCTGGCAGTGAATCCTGCGGACGGACGCACTCTGTGGAAATTCGAATGGACAAACGAATATGACAACAATGCAACTCAGCCGCAGCAATTGTCGGAACACCCCAACGATCTGCTGATTGCGACCGGTTATCGCGGCGGTGCCGTGCGTCTGTCGTTCGACCTGGAATCGAACGGACACGTGTCTCCGCACGAAGTCTGGCAGACGACGTCGACCATGAGAACAAAGTTCTGCAACTTCGCTCAATTCGGCAAAGTACTGGTTGGACTGGACAACGGTATCCTGTGCGGTGTCGACGCAGAGACCGGCACGCGACTTTGGAAAAAAGGACGATACGGTCACGGGCAGATGCTGAAAGTCGGTGAACATTTGATGGTGATTGAAGAACGAGGTCGCTTGCACCTGTTGAAGCCGGACGCCAAGGGACATCACCCGCTCGGCCATGTGGCCGCGCTGGACAGAAAGACGTGGAATCACCCTGTTCTTGTCGACAATCGCCTAATCCTGCGCAACGATCAGGAAATCGTCTGTCTGCAACTGTTATCCAGTGATGCAGAAACATCGTCTCAAGCCAATCAATAAAGTAGACGAATCCAGGAGCCACAGCGACGCCGCTCCGGCAATGGGATGATCAGAGAAGTGAACTGACGATGCCGGAACAGCGCTTCGCTCGGTCACGGCCTACTTTCTCATGAGTGCTCAACAGCAGTGCCGATGGTTTGCGACCAAAATCACCCATGTCGCCATTCGTCGAGGTCTCGACTCGTTCAACGCGCCATCTGTTCCTCTTCGAATCGGCGGATCAGTGGCTCAAGTTTTGAGCCCAGACTCTGCCGCACCCAGCGCTCGGTCAATTCGCCGTGTTCCGTGTCGGTAAGCCGCCAGTCAATGCCCGACGCGTGCAGCAATGCGGCGAGGTGCTGCAGAATGACGGCGGCAGAAACTGAGACATTGAAACTCTCCGTAAATCCGAACATCGGGATGTGGATCAAATCGTCGGATTCTGAGATCGCCTCTTCGCTGACGCCAATTTGTTCTGCACCAAAGACAATCGCCGTCTTTTGATCAATCGTCACCTGCGATAATGGGAGACTGTCCTGCCGGGGTGACGTCGACAGAACCCGAAATCCATTCTTCTTCAGGTAGCGAATGCAGTCCACAGAGACATTCGACGGTGACCCATCCGATGGTTCCGGGTCCGATCGGTAGTTGTGAATCGTCAACCATTTGCTGGCACCCAGCGCTACCTCCGGATTGGGAGCAAAGTTGTTCTGCGACTCAATGACGTGAACATCCTGAATGCCCAGACAGTCACACGTTCGCAGAACAGCGCTGGCGTTGTGCTCGTGAAAGACATTTTCCAGAACGACTGTCAAATGACGCGTTCGGAATTTCACGACTTCGTCAAAGCGTTGCAGACGGTCGTCGGTCAGACATTGCTTCAGATATTCTTGAAGAGACTCATGCATCGCTTCTCTGTCAGGCCGCCTTCAGGGTGGTTGCCGATGCGGCGACCGCGTCGGGATGGTGAACAAACAAGTCCTGTGACGGAAATGGAATCGTAAAGTGATGTTCGTCAAATGCCAGTTTAATGCGTTCCGTCAGATCGAAGCGTGTCGCCCAGTATTCGTGGCTGGAAACCCACGGACGCACCACAAAGTTGACGCTGCTGTCACCGAGTTCAGAGACGGCGACGACAGGTTCGGGACTTGACAGAATGCGAGCGTCT
Organism: Fuerstiella sp.; assembly: GCA_029941865.1. GTDB lineage: Bacteria > Planctomycetota > Planctomycetia > Planctomycetales > Planctomycetaceae > Fuerstiella. The sequence goes on from JAPYTO010000071.1 coordinate 27,138, forward strand.
TCCGTGAGAATGTCCTGCAACACCTTCTTGACCGCCCTCAGGTCGTCGTTATAGCCACACCCCACAACCAGATCGATGCGGCGCTGTGGTTCTGCCGAGTAGTTCTTGATGGTGCCGTCCGTGACCTTGGAATTCGGCACGATGATCCGAACATTGTCCAGAGTCAGCAGGATGGTGTTGCAGATTTGAATTTCGACGACAGTACCAACTGTCGACTGAATCTCGACAACATCGCCAACTCGAAACGGCTTAAAGAAGACCAGCATGACACCGGCCGCCAAATTGCCCAAAGATCCCTGCAACGCAAAACCAACGGCGAACCCGGTCGCGGCAAGGACTGCTGTGAGCCCCGTCGTATCTACTCCCAGAGCCTGCACTGCTGCGACACAGACCAGCGTGAACAACAGCATGTAGATCAGGTTGTTAAGAAATCCCAGTAACGTCTCGTCAACCTTCGCCTTTCTGGCACCGCGAATGACTGCGCTGGTGACGAACTTTGCCAGCCATTTTCCGATTATGAAAACGGCAATCGCATACAGCAATTTCGGGCCGTAGTCACTCACCTGTTCGACCAGCCACGTGAGTGTCAGATGAGATTGCAACCAATTCAAAGCGGTATCGATCAGACTTTGATGCTGTCCGGCTGAAGCTGTCAATTCCGTTGCGGCAACGTCTGTGCCTGGAGAGAGTGTCTGCGCCAGCTTGGTCGCGTCGAGTGCGTTCATCGCAGTAGATTCCGTTCGTCGTGCGTCGAATTTGGAAGAGTGCGAAATCTACGCAATATCGCAGATCTGGTAAACACGTGTTGCGACGCAGCTGGCAAGCGAAACGCTGGATTTCAGGCGTTCAGGCCTTCTTCGTACAGCTTTGCAACCATGTCACGGATTTCGGCGGCAAGTGCCTTGTCGTCGCCGCCGTCCAGCAATCGTTGATGTTGTTCGGACGTCAACGCTTTGCCATACACGACCGTCACTTTGACCGGACGAATGAACCATGCATTTCTGGGCATCGCCTTGTCCGCGCCGATTAAGGCAACCGGGTAGATGGGCACTTCGACTCGACGAACAAGCGATAGAAAACCGGGGCGGAATTCCTTGGGAGCACCTGACGAGCGAGTCCCTTCCGGATAGATGCCAACAAGGAATCCCTGCTTAAGTCGCTCAACGGCCGTGCGAATACTGCTGCCTCGGAAAGCAGTCCGACTGATAGGGATGACGTGCATGCTGCGACAAATCCAGCCAATAAACGGCAGCTTGAACAGGGAATCGCGAGCCAGGTAGGACAGCGGCCGTGTCAGTCGCACGCCGACAAATAGCGGGTCCAGGAAACTCTGATGATTCACGATGAAGATTCCACCCTGTGTGTTGTCAATATTCTCTCGACCGATCACAGCGGTGCGACACCACAATCGAAACGGCAGATACAGAATGGCGTGAATCACCAGCCAGATGATCGTGCGGCGAGGAAGCGGCTGCGACGTTGGCTTGATTTCGTGCGCCGCATCAGTCTGTTTGGATTCGGAAGTCATGTTCGTTACAGCGGATTTCGCTGACTCATAGCCGCGGTTGACGTGATTTACAGCGTTTCACGCTGACTTGTGGCCGCGAAGAACGCTTTTCAATAGCAGTTTGGTTGCCCCCACGAGCCCGAACCGTTCCGTCAACTTGTAAACTTCTGAAGAACTATTTTTCCCGCGGCACAGGCTTCTTTACAGAACTGCCAGAATGCGGTCAACAACCTGGCCTGTGTCGGCAAAGTCCTCGAACAGGTGATCGGGATTGTAGGGCTCAAGTTCGCTTGAGGAATAAACACCGGTGGCCACGGCGACGCACTTCGCTCCGATCGCGTGCGCACATTGGATGTCGGCGGGTGTGTCGCCGATCACCATCGTTTCGGCACCGTCAACGGTGCGGTTGAGCTGTGTCGAGGCGGCCGCAATCGCTGCCTGAGCGACGTCGTTGCGATGGGCATCGTTGTCGCCGAAACCACCAAAATGGAAGAAGTGATCGAGTTCGTAATGGCGAAGCTTGATCCATGCTCCCTCGGCGTAGTTTCCGGTGAGTAGTGACAGCGTCACATGACTGTGTATGGCCAGCTGTTCCAGCAGTTCGCGGATTTTCGGCAGCAGCAATCCGGGAGAATCCTGCAGACTCCGGGGCAACTGGTCGAGGTAGGCTTCTCGGAATCGCGTGCGATTTTCGGGGGTATTGTCGAAGCTGTAGCGTTCGAGGATTTCGTCGGTGATGCCACGGTCGGTGCGACCGGCTGTGAGGACTCCCTCGAATGGGAATTCAATGCGAAACTCTTCGTTCAACGCCCGCTCCATGGCTCGCTGCCCTGCCCCGCCGGTGCTCAGCAGAGTGCCGTCGATATCAAAGAAGATTACTTTTTCAGTCATGGTGAGAGCGTTTTGACGCGGGGTGGTAGCCAACATGCGGCCATTGGGGGCAAAACTGCCTGAGAATCCTGAAAACTCCTGAGGTTCAGGCTTTTCGCCCGCCATTTTCACCGAT
>JAPYTO010000072.1 GCA_029941865.1 Fuerstiella sp.
GAGGTCGCTGACAAGCAGCGACAGGGTTTGCCAGCTTCGCTGGGCAAACAAAAAAAGCCCCGGTCTTTTTCAAAGACCGGGGCTTTCAGAAATCGTTTTCGTGCGTCAACCGTTTCGTCAAACTTCGATCTCGTAGCCCTCGCGGTACCGCCGAGCGAGAAATGTGTTGGCCTGATCATCGCCGACGATCTGCTCTGCCTTCGCGTCCCATTTGAGTTCGCGGCCAAAGCGAGCGGAGATTCCGGCAAGGTGACAAACATTCAGCATTTCCATATGCGAATGCACGTCTGAGATCGGTTCCTGTCGTGTCTTCACACAGTTCAGGAAGTTGGCCCAGTGACCTTTGCGATCGTTATTTTCCATCGGAAGACCTTTGTAAACCTTTTGGATCGCATCATCCGCGAGCGGGTTGGCTTCGAGTGCTTCCACCGGAGCACCGGTCAGTTTGCCTCGGTTCACAAAAATGCGGCCCTTGTCGCCTTCGATCAGGATTCCGTTGTCGCTGTGCTTGATGATCATCTCGGTGTCACCCGGGAACTTCACGTTGAACCGAAACTCACTGGCGGTGTTGTAGCGATCATTCTGCACGGCATATCCGTCCTTGAATTCGACCGGGTGCTTCGCCGTGCCGCCGATCGAAAGCGGGCCGTCTGTCTGGCCGTTCAACCTCAATGCCCACATCGCGATATCGACGTGATGAGCACCCCAGTCCGTCAGCTTGCCGCCGGAGTATTCATACCACCAGCGGAATTCGTAGTGAGCGTTGGTGTGCGCACGCGGCTTACGTTTGCCGTCGGTCGCTTCCGGTTGCAGAAAGCGGTAGTCAACCTTCGGAGCCGGCCCCAGCCAGCGTTCCCAGTCCAACCCCTGAGGGACTTCGGCGACAGGCAGGGCCGGACTTGGTGGGAGCTCCACCGATGGAAACTTCCAGCCTCTTAATCCGTCCCAGACGGCCTTCCTGAACGATGGCCATTGCCTTGACGAACAGATTGAAGGAACTGCGCTGCTGCGTGCCGACCTGCACGATGCGGCCGGTTTCCTGCTGTACCTTGCGAATCAACTTGCCTTCGTCGATTGTCAGCGTCATCGGCTTTTCGCAGTACACGTCCTTGCCCGCGAGCATCGATTCGACCAGCGTCTTGGTGTGCCAGTGATCTGGTGTCGCTACGTGAATGACGTCCACGTCGTCTCGTTCAATGACTTTGCGGTAATCGTTGTACGTGTCCGCTTTGCCACCCGCCAGCCTTTTGGAAAAATTCTCCCGACGACCTTCGTCGACGTCTGCGATGGCCACAACGTCCAGCCATTCTTTGGCGGCATTCATGTTTCCTCCCGCCATACCGCCGGAGCCAATGACGCCGATGCGAAACCGGTCATTGGGCGACTTGGTTTCGTCGGCCAGTGTCTGCGGATTTGAGAAGAAGTAAGGAGAGAATGCCGCGCTGGCGGCAAGGCTGGATTGCTTTAAAAAATCGCGACGTTGCTGATTTGTGGACGACATTGAGCAGTTCTTCAGTGTTGGATTCGCAAACGGTTCGGGTTGGATTGAGAGACCGGGGTTCTGTGTTTCTACGGTGAACGAAACGGCTGGCTGATCACAACCAGTCGAATCAAATCGCGAAATCCGTTTCCCTGTGCATCTAACTGCTGCAGGATGCGATCGGTGTGTGGACGGTCCGAGGGCTGAATGTGTCGACCGATAGCATAGGCCAACAGTTTTTCGGTGAGTGCTTTCGCAAACTGCCCCCGTCGTTCCAGCAGAATTGTCTTGAGTCCTGCGACATTGTCAAATCGCTGCCCACCCGGAAGTTCTCCGGATGCGTCAATTTTGCCCTGCCGACCATACGCGGTTCGCCATCGGCCAATCGGATCGAAGTTCTCCAGTGCAAATCCGAGCGGGTCAATTTTTCGATGACAGTCGTTACACGTGGCCGAATCACGGTGTTTTCGCAACTGATCACGAATTGTTTTGGCACCACGAATGTCCGGATCAAGTGCTTCCACGTCCGGTGGCGGCGGCGATGGTGGCGTACCGAGGATGTTGTCCAGCAGCCACACGCCTCGTACAACTGGCGACGTGTCAATCCCATTGGCCGTTAACGTCAGGATGCTGGCCTGACCAAGCAATCCGCCGCGGCGAGGATCGCTTAACTTCACGAGCTGGAATCCCGGTTTCGTCAGCGGCTGCAGGCCGTAATGTTTTGCCAGCGGTTTGTTGACGAAGGTGAAATCCGAATTCAGAAAATTGGTCACACTGAGATTTCGATCGATCAGGTGTCGCGTAAACAGAAAGGTTTCTTTCCGCATCGCAGAATCAAGATCGTAGTGGTAGAAGGCAGAAAAGTTACCGCGATCCGGCGGAGTGGAACCGAGATCCCTCATCGTCAGCCAGCTATCCAGAAAACCCTGAACAAAAGCGTCTGATCGCGGATCGTTCAGCATGCGTTCAACCTGTGCCGTCAGCACCTCAGGCTGCTGCAACCTGTCGTCCTGAGCCAGTTGTCGCAACTCTGCATCCGGCATCGAAGCCCACAGAAAATACGACAGCCGAGATGCCAGTCCGGCTTCGCCGGTTGGTATGGCTTCACCGGTCGGTCCGGCTTCACCGGTTGGTATCGCATCGCCGGTCAGATCCTCTCCGTGGAACGGTTCAAGGTACAGAAATTCGGGCGAACACAGCACTGTCTTCAAACCGTCGCCATAAGCTTCAATCGCCGAACGTCCCTGTTCCTGACGGAAGACGATCACCTCCATGATACGGTCGATTTCTTCCGGCCGCGCAGGACGGCGGTAGGCTGTAGACGCGAATCCTGTGAGGTGGTCCCTCATCTGCTCCGTCGACAGTGACCCTGACTGCACGGCACGATTCCAGTCGTCCCCCAGCATGGCACGCTGACCGGCAGTCGGCCATTCATCGTGGAACGGGCCTTCGATTTCAATTTCGTGAATGTGAATCTGTGGCAGTTCTCCGTACTTGATGGCGTTGAAGCGAGCTTCCACGATCCCTTTACTCTTTCGCTCTGGAAACAGGTCAGGGTACTTCTTCTGGATCCGCGACCACAAAGTACGAGCATCCATCAAGCCATTGCGAAACGTAAACCGTGGAGTGAATCCGGCGTCCAGCCAGATCCGGACTGTGTACCACCTGGTTTCGTCAGCCAGTTCAATTTCTGCCAGCAACGGTTCGATGGGTTGCGGCTTGTGCAACGCTCCCACCAGGCGGTTTCCGGCGACGATTCCCAGACGCAGAGGCTCATCTGGATCAGTACCCAGAAACTTCGGGTCGTAGGGATTCAGTCGGTGCAGGGCTTCGGCTTTGATTCGCAGCTGATAATACCCGTCAAAGGGAACGCCTTCCGCGAACGCATGAATCGGTCCGTATGCACCTTCGTGTTTATCGGCACCGACGACGTCGTACAGCGTCATGTGCTCAAACCCGTTCGTTTTACGATGAACCTGGTCGATCTCCGGTTGCTGTCGAAAGCCGTCTTTGAAGACCCATTTCTGCACCTTTGGCTGTTCCAGCGGAAACATGGCTTTGTCAACGACCTGCTCGGCCGCTTCCAGATATCGAGCCAGCAGGTGTCCGGACGTCACGAGGGTTTCGCCGACGTTGTCCAGGTGTTCTGTTGTCTGGTCGCGCGGAAATGCCTGCGTGGGATCAAACATCGTCATGTTCAGGTGCAGCAAGTCCCGTACAGTGTTCCGGTACTCGCGTGAATTCAGCCTCCGCAGGACCGTCGTTCCGGCGTTTGCCCTCACCGTCTGGTGGAAATGGTCGATATGGCTCGTCAGCTGGATGATGACCTCTCGTCGTTCATCCCTGGACGGTTGCTTCGCTTCCTTCGGTGGCATTTCACCAAGATTCAGCTGATCAAGAATATCCTGATAGTCGACCAGATCGTTGTCGCTGCGAATTTTCGAAGAAAGCAGATCAAATCGCCGCTCACCGTTTTGCTTTGTTTCGCCGTGACATTTTTGGCAGTAGGTGGCAAGGAACGGTGGCACGGTGTCAGCGAATGACGATGGGGACAACGCAGGTGAAGAAGCATCGTCGACCGCGCGGACATTGCAACAGCATGAAAGTGTGATTGTCGTCCCGAACAGCCAAAGCGCCCAACGTAGGTTCTGCCTGCTTTCAGGCTCAGCTCGCGGAACGACCACAGCAGAACATCGAAGCCTCAACATTTTCACGCCCACTCCAGACCGGTCAATGTGCCCGTGCCCGTGCTGAAGCTGTCCGTCTCAACACCAAAACGCTGCAACATTGAAGCATAGAGATTGCACAGCGGAATTCGTTTATTGCTGTCTTTCGGATGCTGTTTGTGTTCACCGTGTCGGAATCCACCGCCGGCCAGAATAATCGGCAGGTCATTGTTGGTATGTGAATTGGCGTTGCCCATACCGCTGCCCAGCATGGCCATTGTGTTGTCCAGCAAAGTACCGTCGCTATTGGGTTCGTGGATCGACTTTAGTTTGTCCAGAAACCGAGCGAACTGTTCCATCTGATACAGTTCGATCTGCACCAGCAGTTTAATATTGTCCTCGTCCTTGCCGTGATGCGACAGACCGTGGTACCCCTTGCGAATGCCGATGTCTGATGCCGCGAAACTGCCGCCGATTTCCAGTGTCGCAACTCGGGTGGAATCCGTCTGCAGCGCCAGCGCGACAAGGTCGTAGATCGCAGGCAGGTCGGGGGCCAGTCCCCGGTTTTCCGGTTCGGACATTTTTGTTTTCGGCTTCGCAATCTTCAGCCAGTGGCGATCAAGGTCAAGTTTCGTTTCGACCGCTCGTACTGACGAAAGATATTCGTCGACTTTCCGTCCGTCGGCCACGTTGACTCGTTTTTTGAGAGATCTGGCATCACCCAGAACCGCGTCAAGAATTGATCCCTGCAACTGAATCCGATCCACAGCTTTGCGTTTTGCGTCTGCGTTGTCTTCCACGAACAACGCGCGGAACAATTCGCGGGGACCTGAGACTGGGGGAACTCGCGTTCCCGTGCGCGTCCAGCTCATTTGACAGCCACCGTGCAGTCCGTCGGCGGACCCAATGGTCAATGATGGAAACCGAGTTCGCGAACCGACAAATTCGGCTGCGCGCTGATCAAGACTGATGCCACCTTCCGGCATGGCCTTCGCCTCAGCGGCTTTCACACCGGTCAGAAACGTGTGGACTGCAAAGTGGCCACCTTTATGTCCGTGATCAAGGTGCGAAAAAAGTGTCAGATCGCTGCGGTGTGCTGCCAGCGGCTGCAACAGTGTTGTGGTTTCGTAGTCCGCACCGAATGCCTTCGGCCAGAATGCCTCACCATACATACCGAACTCATTGCCCACACAGACCATGCGACGAGGCGGAGTTGTGGTTTCCGCAGCGGCAGCTTTCGGCCAGGACTCAAGCGTGGGCAGGGCGACGCAGACACCTGCGGCTTTCAGAAACGAACGTCGTTTTGCTGTGGGCAAGCGCATGGCACAGTGCTAAGTGGAGGGAGGGTCAGGTCCGAGGGGTACGACCTGTGAAACGGTGGGAACGACTATTATTCTCGATCGTCGTCCAAATACCAGCCCATCCTTGTGGGTTTGCAGGGCTGGGATGCATCCGTTGAATGGGGGGACGCGGTGCTGCGGTCTCGGCTGACTGATTTTGCGGGAATGGCGTTAGTGATTTACTCTCTGGCGAGCACAGAATTCACATGCATCACGACGACCGATTTCACCCTCCCCTCGCTTAGGCTCGACCCTCCCGATAGGAGGGTGAAGTTAATTGTGGAGATACCAATACCTACAGAGCACGTGAGGTCGAAATCAAATGCTCTTCCAGCGTACCTCCACTCATCGGATCCACCCGCAGGGCTGTTTCGCACCACCGAAACTGCCTTATGCAAACTTCTCCATCGCGACGTCCTTCACTGCCTTCAGATCCAGTTTTCCCGTCCCCAGCAGTGGAATGTTCTCCATTTCCAGAAAACTGTCTGCGGACGGTATCCACAGATTGGGCAGGCCGGCCTGTTGTAACTCGTCCAGGACCTGACGCAGGGGCTTCGTGAAGGATTTATGCAGTACGATCAGGCGTTCACCTTTTTTTGCGTCAGGCACGGCGGTGACGGCACACAGGATTTCCGGTTCGTCGGTCAGATCGTCGTCGATGATGCGAGTCAATTCCTGTTCGATGCGGATGTGCGGCACCATTTCACCACCGATCTTTGAGAACCGACTCTGGCGACCCGTGATTTCGATGAACCCGTCGTCGTCGATCTTCGCGATGTCGCCAGTGTTGTACCAGCCGTCCTTCAGCACTTCCGCCGTCTTTTCGGCGCGATTCAAATAGCCCAGCATCACGTTGGGCCCCTTGATGTGCAGCACGCCTTCTTCATTCATTCCGAGTTTCTCTCCCGTGTCCGGATGAAGAATGGCGGCCTCGGAACCGGGGATGGGCAGACCAACCGTGCCGCGCCGCGTGGCCGAATCCGCCCCGCTGCGACCAGATCGGTTGTCCGGCACATTGAGTGCGGCGGCAGGTGACAGTTCGGTTATTCCGTAAGCTTCCGTTGGTTCGAATCCGTATTTTTCTTTCCATGCAACCCGCAATTCCGGTGGCATTTTTTCCGCACCCAGCAGCGCCAGGTCCACGGTTTTCATCTGATCGGTGCTGCAGCGTTTCATGTACGACTTCAGAAACGTTGGCGTCGCCGCAACGATGGTAACTTTATGCTTTTCGATCAATCGCCCCACCATTCGTGAATCCAGCGGATTGAAGTGATAGACCGCACCCGGATCCATACACAGGGGCAACCACATGCAGACAGTAAAACCGAAGGAATGAAAAAACGGCAGCACGCCCAGGATGACGTCGTTGCTGTCCAGGTGCAGCATCTGACTGGCCGCGTCGAGGTTTGAGTTGATGTTGTTGTTCGACAGCATCACGCCTTTGGGCTCACCCGTGGACCCGGACGTGAAAATCACGGTCATCAGATCATCTGGTTTCGCGTCCTGCAGGCCCAGTTTGTTTGTCAACATGCCGAACGGCATGAGCCTGGCAACGGCCATCGCTTTCACTTTCGCCAGTCCGCCAATCTGCTCTTTGAGGTCCTCCATGTACACCAGCTCGGCATCCAGGTCCATGGGACGTTTTTCCATGAACTTTTTGCTGGTGATAATACGTTTGACACCCGCTTCTTTTATGCAGCCGTTGACCACGTCGTCTGTCAGCGTGTAGTTCAGATTGACACTGACCTTGCCGGCCAGACTAACGGCCAGGTTAGCGACAGCTCCTCCTGCGGACGGCGGCAATAACAAGCCAACCATTTTTTCGTCCGGTTCAAGCACAGAATCCGTCAGCAGCTTGCGAAAAGCCAATGCACCCGTAAGAAGCCTTCCGCCCGTCAAATCCGCGCCGCCGGAATCGGCGACTTTCGTGCGCCCCCATGCCAGTCGGCACTGACGAATAAAGCGAAGAGCAGGAATCATATTGCGGTCCTTTCTGCGTTTGGCAGATACATCTTTGAGATCCAGCACCTCCTGCCGCACAGCGTCGGCATCTGTCACGTCTTCGTGCGGCATCAGTGTTCCAAAATTAATCGTCACTGGATAGGGCCAGTACTTAGGCTTCTTCCAAAAGAATTTTCCGCCGTGGTAGCTGAAAATGCTGCCCCAGAGCTCATCCAGATAAACGGGAAGCACGGGCGCGTCCGTGCCTTTCAGGATCTTGATCATCCCTCGTTCGAACTTCAACAGCTCGCCCGTGCGTGAGATTTGACCTTCCGCGAAGATACAGACGAGTTCTCCGTTCTTCAGAGCATCACGAGCCATGTTGAGCGACTTAACCAACGCCTTGGGCCCCTCGCCGCTCTTGATGGGAATAATCTGAAACAACTTCGACAACCAGCCAATCACGCCCCCCTTGACGTAATCTGCGTAGGCGATCATGCGAATCGGACGCGAACTTGCCAGCAGAATTAACACACCATCGATCCATGTGACGTGGTTCACCACCAGCAACGCAGGCCCCCGTTCCGGAATATTCTCCACGCCATAGGTTCGCACTCGGTAGACCGTGCGACTAAGCAACCACACCAGAAAACGAATCGTCGCCTGAGGAATCAGCCAGACGACGTACACGACAATAGGCAGAGTCCCCAGACCAGCGATCAGGAAGATCTGGTCGGCCGTGCACTCCAGACCATTTCGCAGAAAAGGAAACAGTCCGGATACCATCAGAATGCCGACTGCCGTCAGCTGATGTCCGGAGGCAAGGATGGCACCCAACGATTCATGCGGACTGCGGTCCTGGATGTAGGCATTCAGCGGAACATTGAACAGGCCGCCGCCCACACCGATCATGACGAGCGACATTCCAAACAACCACCACGAGTTACCGCACAGGAATGCCAGCAGACACGCCGCGGCCATCATTACCGCTCCCAGCGGCACCATTCCCAATTCGACTCGGCCACCTGACCAGAACCCAGCCAGCACACTGCCGACTCCCACACCAACCGACAGCACAGCAAGGTATTTGCCAACGTCCGGCTGGCTCATCCCCAGGTTCAGGTTCACGAACGTATCGATGTTCAACTGAGCCAGCGACGCCAGTGACCAGAAGAATCCAATCCCCAGGGTGACTCGCAGGATCGGGCGGTCGCTGATCAGAAGTTTGAAGTCTCGCCAGGAAGCCGTCACCGGGTTTGCCGGAAAGCGAATTCCAGGATTTGCCGGCGTCACATGCGAGATAAAAAAGCTGGCGACGATGCCCGCACAGGCCACGCCCAGCAACGCAATGGCTGAGATCCAGAGTTCGTTGAGACCATCGGGACGGGTGTGGAAATACAATTCGTTCCCGGCAACGGTACCCACAATCACTGCGATCAGCGTGACCAATCCTGCCAGACCGTTTGCGGCTGACAGTTTTTCTCGCGGGACAAGTTCCGGAATAATGCCAAACTTCGCAGTGCTCAGCAAAGCACTTTGGGTGCCCATCAGAAACAGCACCGTGTACATGATGGTCAGGTTGCCCAGCCAGATGGAAAGCAGTCCAGTCGCCATGATGAAGACTTCGGCGACCTTTAACCAGATGGTGGAACTACGCTTGCTGAAGCGATCCGCGACCCACCCCGACCACGGTGCAAACACGATGAATGGCAGGATGAAGCAGCCCAGGCCCAGCGCCAACACCGTGGCCTCTTTGGCTTCCTTCTGAGCGTCCGTGAGACCAGGGACACTGGTAACGTGATGTTTCGCGATCGGAACGATCAGCCAACGAAACATATTGTCGTTGACGGCCGTCAGAAAACTCATCACCAGATAGCCGATGAACGACGGCGACGTGAGAGATCGCTGAGCAGAGTTGTTCGAATTCCCGGACGCAGTCACTGCATCTCCCGAATAAGGCCGGCAATCCCGGCGTTCCCGTGGCGAAGGAGTATAGCCCGGATCACCTCAGCCTGCCAGGCGATTGATCTGCAGGGTTCCTTCGAACTGTCCGAATCACCTGTTACGATCGTCGTTCTTCGACGGTTCATACGTTGAGCTTACTTTTTTGTCACAAGATGTCATGTCCAACACTGCTCCCGAATACACCGAACAGGACGCGATCGTTTTCTTCGATGGCGTGTGCGGTCTGTGCAATCACACGATCAACTTTCTAATGTCGCGAGATAGCCGCTCGGTATTGAAGTACGCTCCGCTGCAGGGAGAAACAGCGGCGAATCTTGTGCCCGACACAGTCCGCCACGACCTCAATACATTTGTGTTCGCGAATCGTGGTCGGCTGCACTATCGGTCCGGTGCGATGGCCAGAATTCTGATGCGGATTGGTGGAGCATGGCGTATACTGGGGGCCATGTTGTGGTTGATTCCCTGGCCGCTGCGTGACGTTGGCTATCGAATCGTCTCGTCTCTTCGCTACCGACTGTTCGGCAAACGTGAGTCCTGTCGTTTACCGACACCGGAAGAACGCAGTCGGTTTCTTGACTGACAGACAGTTCATGGTCGGCTGCTGGGCAGATCCAGTCGGTTGTTGCGTTCCGCAGGAACTTCGCTGGCAGGGCAGAGGTAGCGTCCAGCAAATCATAGTTTCGTTTTTTGGTCAGTTTCCGAGAATCATAACGGACCAATCAAATGTCAAACCCGGCTGATGGCCCCATCGACACTGCCGACGCAGGTTCTCGCAGTGCTGCAGCGCCACAGACAAAACGCGAACGCCGCCTGAGCATCGCATTGTCCGGCTGCGCATTCTTCATCAGTTATGTGATCACCGCGGGCCCGGCAGTCTTCATGGTGAGGAGGTTCGACATGCCAACCTTTGGCGCCATTGTCGAAATGCTGTATGCGCCGCTGGCCTTCATTGTGAAGATCAATGTGCCCGTGATCGCCCCACTGATCAAATCATGGGTGTCGCTGTTTCGATAGGAAGCTGCTGATCGTCCGGCAGCAGTCCCCCTGGAAAGTTACAGTAAAGCAGGTTCAACCTGGAAGTATCGGCCCCACCGGAACGCATTCGGACGCGCGGCGGGTCGAACGACTGACAGATGTCCGCCACCAAAGCAGGATTCACAGATAATCCGGGCCGTACGGGTCACACACTGGCTCACGACTCTGCCGAATCTTTACCTGAACAACACTTGTCGTCACAGGATGAAACACGAACGTTTTCATTGCCATACCGGCACTCCCGGGCCAGAAACTCACTGATTGACATGCTGTGGCGTTGCGCTTAACGTACCTCGCGGTCATTCGCCGATCCAGACTCGTAATCGAAGTCGGCCCCGCCACTCACTGCTGCCGAATTCATCTGCCGTGTCCCGCACCGAAACATAGGCGCCCCAATGCCTCTTCGTGTTACAAAGAACACGGGGAACGATGTCCGGTGACATATTCACGTAGCACTTCAACAAATGTGGATCCAGAAATGAGGAATCTCAAACACTCAATCTTTGTCGCTGTCACCCTGATGATCGCCGTTGACGGCGCGTCAGCTGATCCATGGGCTCAGCAAATGGTGGCCGCAAGGAAGATTGACTTCGGTGTCATCGCCACAGGATCTGAAGCGAAGAAGCTGATTGAGGTGAAGAATGTGTATGCAGGCGTAGTACACATTTCCAACGTCAGCACGACTTGTGGGTGTTCTGCCGCAACGACCGGTAAGCAGACGCTTCAGCCAGGCGAATCGACGTACGTTGAAGTGCAGATGAATACTCAGAAGTTCAGCCGGCGAAAAGACTCAAACCTGATCATCGTGTTTGACAGCCCACGATTTGCCGAACTGAGAATTCCTATTTCCGCCTACATTCGAACGGACGTTGTGATCAGTCCGGGCCTGCTGAATTTCGGTGAGATCGAAAACGGTAACGAAGGCACGGCCGTTGTTGACATCGCTTACGCTGGCCGTTCTGACTGGAATATTGTCGACATCAAGTTCGGCAACAAAAACATCAAGGCAACCCTCAGCCCTGCTCAACGCACAGCGGGGCAGGTCAGGTTCCGGCTGACGTTGACATTGAGCGGCAACGCAAAAGCAGGGCGTATCCGTGACCGCGTGACAATCGTTACCAACGACCGCACGAATCCCTATGTGCCGTTGATGGTGGATGGCCTTGTGACGTCGGAATTCACAATCATTCCCCGCGCAATCGACGTAGGCGTTGTCCCGGCTGGCAAAACAGCAACAAAGCAGATCGTTGTCAAAGGCAAGACACCTTTCACAATTGACTCTGTCAGTTGTGAAGGCATGGCCGACTGCTTCAGAGCTACGATCAGAAAAGACGCAAAAAAAATCCATTCCGTCCCGATCGAATTCGTCGCGCCAAATCGCCCCGGTAAATTCTCCGAACAGCTGATCGTGAAGATCAACGGTCGTGAAGAACTGCTGCGTCTGAATGTCACAGGCACGATTGTTAACTAAGCTGAACAGCGACGGCTACTCGTTGCTCACGACCGTGCTGACCAGAGACCGCTGGGGGCGAAAACAAAGGACGAAAGTGTTGCGGCCGTCTTCGACACGAAGCGGTACCTGCTGCCATGCGATTCCCGGCGGTGGCGCCATCGATTCGCCGCCATTCGCAACGGATGATACTTCCAACGTGTGATCGCCTGCCGGTAATTCGATCTGGACGACTTCGATTCGCTCGGGCAACAGCTGCAAATGTCGCGTATCAGGTTTCTCCAGCGCTTCCCAGGCGATGCCGCCGAGATTCAGCAGTAGGTCTGTGCCTGAACCGCCTGCCACGGACATCTGACCCTTCGCCGCGTACACAGCTCCTTTCTTGATAATTCGGCGGGAAACGGCTCGCGAAATCTGATTGTTGCGATCAGCGTCGTAGGAATCCCACGCCGCCTGATTCAGATCCACCAGCACGCGGCTGCGGACAGGCGTTTGCCCGTCCGGCGTGGTCCGAACAACGGTCGTCAGCGGATGCGTGCTGACCCGCGTTGTCGGCCTGGCAATCTTCACAGGTGCTACGGTGGGCGGCAACGTGTGATCACCCACGGCGCTGAGAATCTGATCCGCAACCAGCAGTGCCGCCGAAGTCGGAGCCGCAGTTTCGGGCAGCCAATCTGTAATGCGACCGGCGAAAGTAATGACGTGCACAACGCCGTTTCCCTGCTGACTGTTCGTTCCGAAACTGGCATTGATGATCGACGGAGGCTTTTTATTTGCCACATCACCTGGCGACGACGACCAGAACCCGACCTGCTGGATGGCTCGCTGAGTCAGGTCCGCGTCCATCGGATTCTCGGACCGAACGGCGGCATGCAGATACGCTGAGAACGCATTTGCCGAAAACCGCGACGGTGCTGTGTCTGCCTGATCTTCGTCAGAGAGGCCGACGGCAACAACTTCAGGTTGTTTCTTTGCAGCAGCAAGCTCCTGACGGTCCGCCGCAAGCTGTTCTGTCGCCTGCGCGGCATATGCAAATGCGTCCTGCTGATTGCCCAGCAGACTTGATAGAATCAACAGGTTGTCAACCATCCTCTGCTCAAATTCGCGACCCGACCACGCCACCGCTTTGTCGTCGGAAATCATGGAGGTCGTCTGTTCACGCAGATCCTTCTGCCGCAGAAAATCGAGACGTTTACGAGTCTGCCGAAACGACGCCTCGGAGGCCGTGGGTTGACCGGTCATCAGAAGTGCCAGCGCACGATCAATCGCGATGACCTCTGTGTCGGCCCCCCGCGCGGCCGCAGCTTTGTCAAACTCCACCAGCGCGGCTTCCGGCGTGCCACTATCCACTCGAGCGATGGCGGCCAGCTGATGCCTGGCGGCAGTCCTGCAACCGCAACACAGCACCAAGCAACAGATGCCTGCGTACCAGAATGTCGATGGGACGTAGATTCGCATGGGACGCAAGGCAGAGTGATCAAGTACAATTGTCAACATCACAAACCATCAGAATTTGCGTACACACCGGGCCGATTCACCAGCGACGAACAGTGCTGAGACCGGGCCGGGGCCGTACACGTGGCCCTATTTTCCGTAGTGACGCAATTCGCCAAGCTTTGATTTGTGGTAGCCCTTCCGCAGCGTCGCGCGTTCCTTGAGTGATTCGCCGGAATGGATATCCAGCAGTTCCAGAGTCAGCACGTAGTCTCGCTGGTAGCTCTTGTTGCTGCGTGTCGTTCCGGACGTGATCTGAGCGAACAGCAGATAATCAAACGGCTGGTCGGTTCGCTCCAGAACTGCCTGAAGCTGACGTTGCTTTTCCGGCAGCACGAGTACGTCCGGACGACAGCGGCATTCCGCCATGGCGGCCTCAACGTAACGACGACTGATCATGCGGAATTGATCGGACTGTCCGATCAACGCATCGATGTGCTCGTAGATCTGCTCACGGAAGTCACCGATCTCTTCGATGCTGCGGTTTTCGACACCGACGAAACAGACGTTGCGCACCGGCTGGCCGTTCGATTCGGTAAAGGACACTGTCCTGACGTCACTGCAGGCTCTGCCCAGCATGCGTGCAACCGACTCATCGATCAGCGGCTTCCACGTTTCCGCACCGGCTTCGTGGCTGCCGACCATGTCCTGATCGGTCTTAGCCAGAACGTGAGCATGTTGTCGACCTCGACAACCACTGAAGAGCACGACAACAAGAAGTGCTGCCGCGGACACCTGGTACAGTTTATTCATGTGTTCGATCCATCGAACGAAGGTACGGTAACATCAGATCACGTAGGTTACGTTGGCGGTACAACCGAGCCAATATGATCTTCGGCGTGCGACGTGGGTTGGAAACACCGCGCATAAAAAAAGGACCCCGGTCGTGAACGGGATCCTCAGGAGAAGTTTTCGCGTGAGTGCTTGCAGCGTAAGTGTTTACGTCAGATCAGTTCGGAAAAAGTCTCGGTCGAAGAGATTGTCAACTCCGCAGAGGGCAGGGCAATCCGCAGTTCGTAGTCACTTTCACCACCGAGTTTTTCGGCAAGATCTGCCAGTTCTTCGTTGCCCATGCTGCGGTAGCAGCTCGAAAGTTCGCTCCACGCAAACCGTCGCACCGGAGAAGGCATCATACGGGCGGCCGTTTCGAGATGCGGAATCGCCTGCCGTTCATCGCCGCAACGTTTCAGAGCGATCCCCATAAGCAGCCGACGTGGACCTTCGAGTGCCCCAGCGTTCTGAACCTTTTCGAGTTCCGTGACCGCTCGGCGAGGCATATTGAGTTCCATATAGCCATCAGCAGCGACCAGTCGGCGAATTATTTTTGGAGTAATCTGAGTTCTCACGGATGGTCTCCTCTTCATATTGATTCGTACCGAACGATTCCTGTCTCGTTCTGACAACAAGTATTGGCAAGTGTCGCGCCAAAGACCTTGAATTATCTGAACGTTATCCATAAGTCGTTTATGTGAAACACTTTGCAATTCTCGTCATCCGCTCTCTCCACTTGGTCAACACTGCCAAAAACTACAATTCAGCACCAAAGACAGGGGCAGTTTCTGCAATCGGCACACTCGTTGGACCCGAAATCCAAGCCAAAGTTACAACGCGCCGTGGTCACTAATGACTGCGGAATCGCGATGGAGACCAGTTTGACCTTTTCATATGTCCGGCATGTCGCGTATGGATGGAAGTCACAATTGTGATGTTTTCCTGCGACTTTGATGCGTTTTGCACGCATGTCTGAACCAACCAGCGGCAGCAGCAGCTTCTCCGTTCCGAGCGGTGGCTCGAATTTGCGTTGAGGGGCATACAGCAATTGAAGTTTCATGGAAAAACAGCGATCCGTTTCGCGCCCACCTTCGCAGCGATCCACGGGAGCGAACGAGTCGTTTCCAATGGACAGCTCGAATTGACCGCAGAACACGGCTCGAATCCTGTTGCGGCTCTGCTGCATCAGGCGGACGAATTCTGAACAGTGTGATTTCTGTTTTCAAATTGAGGATCTGAGATCTCGGATTGCAAAGCACGACGTTGCGTAGAGGCGATTGAAAAGCAGATTTATGTTCACGTTTGCCGCGGCAGGATTTGGTGCCGCATTTATCACGTCGCTTCTGTCGACACCGTTGATTCGCAGGCTGGCCCCGGGTTTGGGACTGGTCGATCAGCCCGGACTTCGCAAAGTCCACGTGACGCCAACACCCATGGGCGGCGGGATCGCCGTATTCCTTGGATTGCTGGTGCCGGTGCTCCTTGTGGCCTTCGGCGGCAGCCTGGTTGGACACGTGTCCCTGGTCCTGGAAGAACTTCGAACCAGCATCGGCAACGATACTGGTCTGCGTCGACAGACGATGGGGATTATCGCCGGAGCGGTTGTACTGTTCGCGATGGGCCTGGCCGATGATCGCTGGAATCTCTCATGGCGACTACGACTTGGCGTGCAGGTGCTGGTGGCGTTCGGTGTGACGCAAATGGGAGTGCGAGCAACCGTGTTTGTTGCTCAGCCGTGGATTGGCATCATGATCACGATGTTATGGATCATGGTCCTGACGAACGCGATGAACTTTCTGGACAACATGGACGGACTGTCGGCAGGAATCGGAGTCATCGCCAGCCTGCTGTCAGTTGGCATTCTGCTGTTGATGGTTCCGCAACCACACTGGGCGGTAGCGTTCGGATTGCTGCTGCTGGCGGGGTCACTCAGCGGTTTTCTGTGGTGGAACCGTCCGCCCGCATCCATATTCATGGGGGACAGCGGCAGCAATCTGATCGGTTTTCTGTTGGCAACACTGACAGTGAGCGGAACGTTTTATCAGTTCGAAACTTCCGGCAGCCGGCACGTCATTCTTGCCCCGCTGTGTATTCTGGCTGTTCCACTCTACGATTTTGTGACGGTCATCCTGATTCGGCTGAATGACGGACGCAGCCCTTTTCACGGCGACAAAAGTCATTTCTCGCACCGGCTGGTAGAACTCGGATTGCGACCGGCTCGAGCCGTACTCACCATTCACCTGTGCACGTTGATGACGGGACTGGGCGGCCTGCTGCTGTACCAGGTTGCCGACTGGACAGGGGCATGGTTGATCATCGCCCTGATCTGCTGTGTCCTGTCGATCGTATCGATTCTGGAAACCGTCGGTCGCCGTTCCATCACCAGCGTCATTTGCGAGACACCTGATCCGATGACAGAAACAAATGCTTCCATTGACGATGCACCCAGGACAACCTCCTGACGTGGCACAGCCACAACGGGATTCGAGCGACCGCTGGAAAACCACCGGGCTGCTCCTGCCGATCGCTGCAAAAATGTGCAAAAAACGAATCGTTATGATTCCAGGAGACTCCGCCCCGCAACCTGTTGCTTACAGGCGATCGTTGTGGAGCATTCCGAATGTACCCTGTTGTTGGTTGAAAAAGTGAAAATCTGCCCGGACAGAGAGTCTTCCTCGACCATTTTCCCGCCACACCCGTTCCGATCCTGCTGCACATGAAAAAACCCGTCGTCATTCTGTTCTGCATGATGATGTCGGCCAGCATGCTCTGGCCGTCCGAAGGTGCGATCAATGGTGATGGACTTCATCTGACCCTCCTGTGGCTCGTCACTGCGCTGGTGGCCGTCATCGTGAAACTGCGTGATCACGGTCGACCTGACAACTTCACGTGGAACCGCACTCAATTGGCCGGAATAGGTTTCGTGATTCTGTTGCTGGTGGGATTCTGGTTATCAACATGGAATGTCTTTCGCGTTCACGGTGACCGGCGAGCCGCGCTGAATCTGACATTTGAGTGGTCAGGCATCGTTGCCGTCTTCCTGATCATCGGCAGCAGATTACGCCATCAGAAGTCGCTGCAGTCAGTTGTTGCATTGGTCATTGGTCTGGGTTTGGGCACGGCGATTCTCGGAATCTGGCAACACCACATTAGTGACGCTCAGCGCGCGGAATGGTATCAGCAGCAACGGTCGGAACTGGACACAGCACTGCAGATCAACGACATTCAAAGTTCATTAAAGCGGTCGCAGCTGGAGAGTGACTTTGAACGCATGAAGATTCCGCTGAACGGGTCAGCACGGCAATTATTTGAACGGCGACTGCTGGACAGTAGTGAACCGGTCGGGCCGTTCGCCCTGGCGAATACGCTGGGCGGTGTCCTGTCTGTCGCTGTTGTGCTGTTGATCGCAGGCGTTCTGCACAGCCTGCAGCGACAGGTTCGAATCTCAATGTTCAGTTGGTGCCTGATCGGCGGCATCGTATTTGTGCTGGGGTACTGCCTGTTGCTGACAAAAAGCCGAACCGCCTGGGTTGGCTGCATGGTGGGGATCATGTTTCTTATCGGACGGCAGCGGTTTGGAAATTCCGTAGCCGGGCTGGCAAGGATTGCGGTCGGTGCAAGTATTCTGGTTGCCGCCACGTTGGGGATTGGCGTTGCCACGGGAGCCATTGACCGGGAAGTCGCCCTGGAGGCACCACGGTCTCTGCAGTTTCGCCTGCTGTACTGGAGCGGCACGGCTGGTGTTATCAGGGAGAACCCGGTGTTCGGTTCGGGCCCTGGCAATTTCCGACAGATTTATCTGCGTCACAAGACGGTGGAATCAAGTGAAGACATTCTGGATCCGCACAACATCCTGCTGGACACCTGGTGCTCCGCCGGGCTGGTGGGGCTGATCGGTCTGGCGGGTCTGCTGGCTTGCTGTGTGTCGGCGACGAAACAGTTCCGGATTCGTGATCTCCGTTCGGAAAAACGTCCACAGAAAATCTCGTGGCCGTTGGTGCAAGGCATTCTTGCGGGCACTGGTCTGCATTTGTCCTGGCGCTGGTTCAACGGGGCAGACATGTGGGCAAATGGAGTTGGTTCCGAGAATGCGTTACTGATGGTGCCGGTGGCGGCATGTCTGGTGACGCCCTTGATCGCTCAGTGTTTACTCTTCACGCAATCCGCTGCATCTGCGGCATTGATTTGCCTTGTTGTTCATCTGCTTGGGGCAGGGGGGCTGCAGATTACGGTGCTGGGGCTTTTTTTGGTGTTACTGGCGGCCCTGACGATATTTGGGGCAGATCAGCCGATTAGTGCTGTTCAGCAAACCGCTGACGCACGGACCGTTCGACGCATGAAAACCAGCTGTTGCGTGCTGGCGGCGCTGTTTTTGCTTGCCGCGGCAGCGTTGACGACACGTTTTGGACTGATTCCCGTGAGGCGTTCCCAGCAGCAATTGCACATGGCAGACGTCAGAAAAACAAGGGGAGATCGAAACGGCACTGTGGATGCTCTGAACCGGGCTACTGAATCGGACCCATATTCGGTCGATTCGCGCCAACAGCTGATGCAAACCCTGGCGTACGACTTTCAGCGGTCTGTGGCGCAATATGCGCAAACTGGTCGTGAGTTTCCGGGCAACACACTGCGGGAGTCATTTGATAGGGTCATTGAAAGTTGCAATCATTTAATTGATGCAGATCGGCGAGCCGGAACCGGTTATTATTCTCGAAGTCGGGTCGCCGATTTGTTTCGACGTGTCAGCGGCAACGACAGTGGTCTTTTGATGGACGCACGTCGGGATTTGCAGCGAGCAGTCGGCTGCGATCCGTCGAATTCAGAACTGTGGTTTGAATTGGCTGATTTTCAGTACGAGGTCGGCCTGTTCGCCGAGGCTGCGACAGCAGCACTCAGGGCAACCGAAATCGACGCGGTGAATCTCAGTTGGGGACATGTCGACCAGTATCTTGCCGCGGAAAAGCTCGAACGCCTGAAGCTGATTCAGCAAAGCGGCGACAGCGACTGAGTCCTGGCAATTCGTCTGGGGTTGGAAGGCCATTGCGGTCGAAAGGGTGGGGGGATGAAGAGTCTGTTAATTGCTGTCTTCTCGTTTGGTCCGGGAATCCTGTTGATTTCCGGTTGTGCGGAAGAGACTGCGTCCGGCCCTCAAGGCACGGCGAATCACGATCACTCAGATGGCGCCAACGCTGATCACCAGGACAGCGAAGCTCCGGTGCCTTCTGAGCAAGGACCGTGGCCGTCGGCAGTCGCGGAAGCAACTGAGTTTGACTTTGGCCGCATGCCGATTGGTGGCGAGCTGGAACACGCCTTTGTCATCCGCAACGAGGGAGACGCCGATCTGCACCTGGTGGCCGGAGAACCGACCTGCAAGTGCACGGCCTTTGAACTTTCCACGACGACAATCAAGCCGGGTGAGGAGGGACGTCTCCTCGTGCGGTGGGTTGGTAAGCTGAAGGATGATTCGTTTCAGCACGGTGGCCCGGTGTACACCGACGATCCGAAAAACAAGGAACTCCGGTTTGACGTAACGGGGATTGTGGACATGGAATTTAATCTCTTTCCCCAGGGAGTCTGGATGATTGCCAATGCGAGTACGGAGTCCGGGGGAACGATGCAGGCGGTCATTGCGTCTCATGTGCATCAGGAATTCGAAATCACCGCCATTGACTGCGAATCCCCGTACATCTCCACTGTCGTCATGCCTGCGACGCAGAAGACCCTTGCCGAATACGACGCAATTTGTGCCTACACGATTGACGTAACGGTATCTCCCGACATGCCGCCGGGAATCATGGAAGAAAGTCTGGTGCTGAAGCTGGACCGAATCGAAGAACCGTATGTGGTCAAGGTGAGAGCGAAGAAGGCAGGGCCGATTCAAATTCTGCCGACACCGGGTGTAACATTCGACAGCACTGTCAATGGCCTGAAGCTTGGGCAGTTCCCAACGCACAAGGGGCGACAGGCGGAACTGACGTTGCTGGTTGACACCTCCGAAATGTCAAAACCGTTTGCGGCGACATCCATAGAGACGTCACCAAAATTCGTCACAGCGGAATTGGGGCCTGAGACGAAGCTTGGCGGGCAGCGTTCACGGTACAAACTCGTCATCCGGATTCCACCAGGTATTCCTCGCATGGAACGCGGTCGATCCTCACCCGGTCTGATCGACATTCAGACAAACCACCCGTCCGGACAGGCAATCAAGCTAATGGTATCATTCAAGACGTTTTGACTTGAGCGTCCTGTGCATGACAATGGGCGTGAGAGACGTTGTTGTGACTGTCCTTGCAGGCAGGATGAGCCCAGGTTTACTATTCACGACCAGTTACCCGGCGGATAAGGTTGTCTCACGGGAGATTCCTGTCCTGGACGAAATTCAGCGGTGGCGAAAAAGGCATGAGCCAGTCAGAACCAAAACGGAATGGAGCCATGCGTCTGTTCCTGCTGGCTGGATTTGTCTGCCTGACATTATTCCTGTATCAACGGACGAGAACGCAGGTGGAACCGGAAACGTCGTCCCCGGATACGGGTTCGATGGCAACACAGCCACGGGCAAAACCGCGATCAACCGCTGACGTCACGTCGTCTGTCGCAGCACCTCCGATCTGGGAAGAGTGGCCACAGCCGCAGCTGGCCTTTCTGCTGACCGGTGAACAACATGGTTACTTCGAACCCTGCGGTTGCACATCCAGTCAACTTGGTGGAATGTCCCGACGGGCCAACCTTGTGCAAAAGCTGAAGGCGGCGGGGTGGACCGTCCAGGGACTGGACGTGGGAGGACTTAGTCGCCGAACAACGCGTCAGGCTCAGATTAAGTTTGAAACAACACTCGCCGCTCTGCGGGAACTCAACTACGTCGCGATCGGACTGGGCCCCGAAGAACTGCGGCTGCAGCCGGATTTCCTGCTGTCCCAACACATTCCCCCACTTTTCTTCCTGAGCGCCAACCTTGAGTTCTTCGGTGTGGCGGACCTTGGAACGCCGGTCCCGAGTGCAATCGTGGAAGCTGGCGGCCTGCAGGTTGGGATCACGTCCGTGATGTCTGCCGAACTTCAGAAGGAAGTCCTGCCTCACCCCGATATCACGTGGCAGGAACCGGGGCCGAAACTAACCGACGTCCTGGCTGATTTCGACGACAAACACGTTGATCTACGCGTGTTGCTTTCACAGGCCAGTGTGACAGAATCCGAAGCCTTTGCGCAGCAGTTTCCTCAGTTTGACGTGGTCGTGACGGCACAGGGAACAGGTGATCCTGACCCCACGGCACCACCGACGAAGATCGGAGATACTTTGCTGATTGAAACGGGCCGCAAAGGGAAGTACGTGGGAGTGCTTGGCGTCTACCCGGATGACAAAGAAACACCGTTTCGCTACAAGTTGATCAGCCTTGAACGAGATAATTTCGACGAGACGCCGTCCATGATCACACTGATGCAGACGTATCAGGAGCGGCTTGAGTCGGAACAGATCGTACTGGCCGATGCGGTTGGAGCCCCGCATCCGTCCGGAGCAAAATTCGTTGGCGCTGACACGTGTGCCACGTGTCATGAAAGTGCGATGGACATCTGGAAACACACCGGACACGCTCACGCCCTTGAAAGTCTGGACCCGATTAATGAGCGTGACGGGCATGAGCGGTTGAATGGCGTCAAACGCACGTTTGACCCCGAGTGCCTGGCGTGTCACGTCACCGGCTGGGATCCGAACGAGTACATTCGCTTTCAGTCCGGCTTTCTGAATGAGCAGTTTGCCACTGACAAAGACCAGAAAACACTCCACAAACTCATGGCGGGAAGCCAATGTGAAAACTGTCATGGTCCCGGCAGTCGGCACATAGAACTGGTCGAAGCCGACGATCTGACTGCTGCTGGACAGGAAGTTCGGGTCACATTGGAACAGGCCAGGAAGGGCATGTGTGAAAAGTGTCACGATCTGGACAACAGCCCGGAATTTGACTTCGACACGTACTGGGAACGCGTTAAACACTACGGCGAAGATTGACGAATTTGCGCAATCCAGGTTTATTGATGACACCGGAAATTCTGGAACAGATTACGGAATTGGCCGGAAATGTTCCGCCCGAAGAGTACCTCAGGTTGCTGCTTGACTATCCGGAGGTGCTGAAGTCCATCAATCGCGCTATCGATGATTCGACATCTGAAGGAACTGTGGCTGACGTCGAGCTGATTTGTGACCCCGCATGCATTCTCGAAATCAATCGTGAAGCTCGTGTCGATTCTGTCCTGAAGCCGGACGGTTCGGATTTTTTCTGGCCTGACCAGTTTATGATCATCGGCGAAACCGGAGAAGGCGACTATTATTGTATCGACGTCGATCAGGAAGTGGCTGGCGTGATGCAGTTCGATCACCACTCGGTTGGCTTTGAAGTGATCACCGATTCACTGGATGAGTTTGTTGAAATGCTGGTGGAAGACCCCTTTGCGGACGAGTGGTCCGAAGAAGATGAGCCTGAAGAATAATGGAAACGCCTCAAAACATTCGCGTTCTTAAGGCCGCCGGAATCCTGGAACTCGTCTGGACGGACGACGATGTGTCTCGCATGCCGTTTAAAGCCATCAGACAGGACTGTCGATGTGCGGCGTGCGTGGACGAATTCACCGGCCGACAGATTCTTGACCAGGACAACGTCCCCGAATCGATTCATCCGGAAGACGTGGCACTGACCGGCAACTACGCCTTGAAAATCCGTTGGTCCGACTCCCACGACTCCGGTCTGTTCACCTGGGACCACCTGCGTTCGATTGCCCGAAAGCTGGCTGAGAACGACGATTGACCGCGTATTGCACAGAAAGTCCGGCGTGGGCTGCAATCTGCCGCAATGAAGGAATCCGATTTCGCATTGGTTCCTAAGTGGAAGGTGGTCTGCTACTCTGAGTCCGCTGGTCGCCGCAGACTAATTTTTCTGCTGTGGCCCCCGACTTTTGCAAGTCGTGTGTTGTCCCCCCACGTTACCGCAGGTCGCAGGTCGCAGGTCGCAGGTCGCAGGTCGCAGGTCGCGGAAAGATCAGGGAACACCGAAACCGATTTTGAAGGACAGGAATTCTTACGATGGCGAAATCACGAGGAAAAGCCGTGCCGGCCAAAGCTGCTGCGGCAGGCGGTGACGGAAAGGCGATGTTGGATAATGCGCTTGGCCAGATCGAAAAAATGTTCGGTCAGGGCGCGATCATGAAACTCAATTCGCCGGCGGACGCGGCGGGAATTCCAGGCATTTCGTCCGGCGCACTGTCGCTGGACATTGCACTTGGTGGTCAAGGTTTTCCGCGTGGTCGAATCATTGAATTGTACGGGCCGGAATCAAGCGGCAAAACGACGCTCGCGCTGCACGTAATCGCCAGCGCCCAGAAAACAGGTGGTATTGCGGCGTTCATTGACGCCGAACACGCGCTGGATCCGGGATGGGCGCGAAAAATCGGTGTCGATCTTGATGATCTGCTGGTGAGTCAGCCGTCCTACGGCGAAGAAGCTCTGCAGATCGCCGAAATGCTGATCAAGTCGAACGCCGTCGATCTGATTGTGGTTGACTCAGTCGCCGCACTGGTCCCCAAGGCAGAACTTGACGGCGAGATCGGTGATCATCATGTGGGTCTGCAGGCTCGTATGATGAGTCAGGCCATGCGCAAGCTGACCGGTGCCATTGCCAGATCCAAAACGACCGTCATTTTCATCAACCAGATTCGTGAGAAGATCGGCGTAATGTTCGGCAGCCCGGAAACCACTCCCGGCGGCCGTGCCCTGAAATTCTACAGTTCCGCTCGCGTTGATGTACGCCGTATCGCCACGCTGAAGGACGGTGACGTGCAGATTGGTATCCGCATGCGGGCGAAGATTGTGAAGAATAAGGTGGCTCCACCGTTTCGCATCGCGGAATTCGACATGTACAATACCTGCGGAATCAGTATGGAAGCGGACCTGCTGGATCTGGCGGTCGAAGACAAGATCATCGACCGCAGTGGCAGCTGGTTCAGTTATGGAAAAAACAAGCTGGGGCAGGGCCGCGACCGTGCTCGCTTGTTCCTTGAGGAAAACCCGGATGCCGTGATCGAGATCCGCAACAAGGTGCTGGCCGCACGCGGCCTCGTCCCAAACGCCGTGGCAGGGTCTGAGGCTGACGGTGCGAGTGCGGACGCCGGGAAAAAATAGTCTTCTGTTTTTCTATTCCACAGACTTAGGCCGCCGATGTGCTTCTTCGGCGGCTTTTTCTGTGCGCCGGGAATCCGTTGGTTTCGTGTCCGACATTTCGGGCTGCCACCGTGCAGTCTGAACGTATTTGTGTAAACTTCCGCAGCACAGACGGCGCTGCGCAGGCCGGAATTACGCACGCCTGGTGGGTTTACCCTGACGTTTTTCTGCCCTGCGGAACCGAAACCGGCTCCCGGTGTCGATACAACGATCAACCCTCTGGTTGTACAAATCGAACGTTCAGAATTGATTCCAGACAATGAAAACCGACGAACTTCGCGAAAAATATCTTTCGTTCTTCGAAACCAAGGGCTGCGTACGCCGACCAAGCGACGTGTTGGTGCCTAAGGACGACCCGACCGTGTTATTCACCCCGGCGGGCATGAATCAGTTCAAAAACGAATTCATGGGAATTGGCAAGCTGGATTTCGCAGCAGCGACCACCTGTCAAAAGTGTCTGCGCACCGGCGACATCAGCAACGTCGGAGTCACGGCTTACCACCACACCTTCTTCGAAATGCTCGGCAACTTTTCGTTTGGTGACTACTTCAAACGCGATGCCATTCACTGGGCGTGGGAATTCCTGACCGATTCAAAGTGGCTGGGGCTGGATAAGGACCGATTGACCGTCAGCGTATACAAAGGCAAGTGGGGCTTTGACGAAGAGGCGTTCAAGATCTGGAAGGATGAAGTCGGTCTGTCGCCGGACCGCATCGCCTGTCTGGAAGAAGACGAAAACTACTGGCCGGCCAGCGCGCCCAGCGATGGCCCTGACGGCGTTTGCGGCCCGTGCAGCGAAATCTTTTATCACCCACCCGGCGTGGACCACGATGTGGAGATCTGGAACCTGGTCTTCACCCAGTTTAACCGCGTCGGCAATCCGCCGGACAACCTGCGTCCACTGCCGTCAAAGAACATCGATACAGGCATGGGGCTGGAACGAACGGCGGCCGTGCTGCAGGGTGTTCTAAGTAATTTCGAAAACGATGTGCTGAAGCCTCTGTGTCTGGCGGCTGGCGAAATTGTCGGCGTCAAGTACGAATTCGATGCACCGTCAGGTCGAGCCGTACGTCGAATCGCTGACCACGTTCGTGCAGCCACGTTTGCCATGCACGAAGGCGTTATGCCCGATAAGGAAAAAGAGAATTACGTCATTCGCCAGTTGGTACGGCGCGCCCTGCTGGAAGGATATCTGCTGGGACGCAAAGAACCCTTTCTTTACAAAGTCGTACCTGCTGTCGTCGATGTGATGAAGGGGGCCTACCCGGAAATCGCGGAAACGGTCGACAGTGTGCAACACAGCATGAAGGAAGAAGAAGAACAGTTCTTGGGCACGATCGACCGAGGGCTCAGCCGGTTCGATCGTTATGCCGATGCCGCGAAATCGACGGGCGGCAAGGTCATCAGTGGCGATGACGCGTTTACGCTGCACACCGAAGACGGTTTTCTGATCGAGCTGACGGAAGCCATTGCGGCGGACCGCAACCTGAGCGTCGACATGACAGCATTCAGAGAACGCATGAATGAGCACGAAGATATCAGTCGCGGCGGCAAAGCAAATGCTGTCATGGCAGCGGGGCCACTGGATCTGCTCCGCAAAGAACATGGCGACACGGAGTTTCTGGGCTACGATTCAACGACAGCCAAATGCACGGTGGTCGGCCTGATCGTCGATGACCAGACGGTCACATCTGTCCCGTCAGACTTTGCCGGACCGGTCGGCATCGTTCTGGACCGTACGCCTTTCTACGGCGAATCCGGTGGCCAGGTGGGTGACGCGGGCCGCCTGTTCGCGGACGGCATTGAGGTGCTGATAACCGACAGCCAGAAGCATCAGCAGACGCTGTTCGTGCTGGCAGGACGTCTGCGTCAGGGCAGTCTTTCCGTGGGCGATACGGTGACCGCCGAAGTCGACGAAGCGCGCCGCAGCGGAATTCGACGAGCCCACTCGGCCACTCACATTCTGCACCATGCCCTGCACGAGATAATCGGCGAAAAAGCGACCCAGCGAGGATCGAAGGTTGAAGCCGATGCGCTGCGGTTTGACTTCGCTCACAAACAGGCGCTGACGCCGGAGGAAATCCACCAGGTTGAAGACATTATCAACGCCCAGATTGTGAACGGTTCTGACGTCAAGACCGAACTATTGCCGATCAGGGAAGCTCGCGAACGCGGGGCGATGGCATTGTTCGGTGAGAAGTACCCGGACGAAGTGCGAGTCGTCACGATGGGCGACTTCAGTGTTGAACTGTGCGGTGGCACGCACCTGACCAATACCGGACAGGTCGGCTTATGCCGCATCACCTCAGAGGAACCAGTCGCAAAAGGCGTTCGTCGCATTACCGCGGTCACGGGACTGAAAGCACTGCAAAAGGGTCGTAAAACGGATGAGTTGATCGCTCAACTGCAGCGACAGTTGAAAACGAACAAACCCGAAGACCTGCCTGGTCGTGTGGACGCGTTGCAGCTGCAGATGAAGGAGCTGAACAGACAACTGAGCGAATTATCCAAAGCATCGGTGTCCGACGCGATCGGTGACGTCGTTGCTGCGGCTGAAGATGTCGGCGGTGTGAAGGTCGTTGCTCAGAAGCTGGAAAACGTCACTCGTGAATCTCTGCGCGATTTTGCGGATCAGTTGCGCGATAAACACAGCCCCGTCGCTATCCTTCTGGCGGCCGAAATCGACGGCAAAGTGGCGCTGATCGCAGCGGTCAGTAAGCCGCTGGTCAAGGACAGGGGCATGAATGCGGGCCACGCCGTGAAAGCGGCAGCTCAAATTGCCGGTGGCGGTGGTGGCGGTCGGCCGGACATGGCCGAAGCCGGTGCCAAACTGCTTGATAAAATTGACGACGCCGTCGCTGCTGGTGCCGCCGTATTCAAAGAACAACTGGCGTGACCAGCTTCGTCATTCGCACGAATGGTTGCATCGGAACGCCGTAGCCGGGCTTCTGAGACGTGGCCTGAAGCAACTACGCACCCAGATGGTTTCGGACGCCGAATACCTCTCACGTCAGATTAAGACGGAATGATTGAGAACTCGACCGAGCCCAGGCCGAGCTCTTTCGCAGTGATGATCTGAAACGCGTCCAAAGCAACTCGCGTTGATCACGCTGACCTCACGAGAGCAGTTTTCTAATTGCCGTAGACAATACTGGCTCGTGGGAGTAACGAAACTGCTATTGAAAAACATTCTTCGTGGCCACACAAATCAGCGTGATACGCTGTAACGCATTTCCTGCAGTGCGGCCAACACCTGTGGATCACATTCCTGCAGCCGTTTTCCTTGCGAACCGGGCAGCAAAGTGCCCCAGTGGCGGATTTCGATATTTCTGATGCCTGTGGCCATGGCGGTGGCACCTGTTCCGCGAGCGTTTCTGATCAGACGTGGAAAAAGATGAGAAACAATAAACGAGCGCCGCGCCGACTCTGACTCTGCCTTCAGCTGAGGCTCAAGTGTCCGCAACACAGCTTCGACAGCCTCTGGTGATTCGACACCAACCCAACATAGCGATTCAATGACGGCATCCCGCAGGTCCCGATTGTCGAGCAGCGGAATCAGAGCGGGGATCGACCAGTCCGCCGCTCGTAAACCCATTTCGGCGACTCGTCCAATAGCATCCTTTTGCCCTTCAATGGATCCGTTGTTGAGGACCTCCTGAAAGGTCGGAACAACCAGGGCGTGTTCCTGGTCGATCCACCACAACGCAGTGACCGCGGGGATCTGGCAGCGATCACCGAACAGCTTATCCAGCGCAGCCACTTCCAGCGCCGGAATTGCTTCGCGGGCAAATGGTCCCATGTTGCCAAGGGCATCCGCGGCATGGGCTCGGACGGGCGGGGCGATGTCCTGCAACAACGGAACGAGATCCGGGATCGCATCACGTGCCTCCGGCCCAATTGCTGCGAATGTTCCCGCGATTGCGTTTCGAAACTTCATGGCTCTGCCAGCATCTGATTCTGATCCCTTTTTTCCAATTAGGGCGGCCAGCCTTCCCAGCAACGCCGACTGCGCTAACACGTCTCGCCGTCGTCCCACCTGGCTATTGTCTACGTCG
>JAPYTO010000073.1 GCA_029941865.1 Fuerstiella sp.
TGGCCGAAGACGTGGATGTCCAGCGGCTGTCCAAGCTGACACCGGGTTTCGTCGGAGCAGATCTGGCCAACCTGGTAAACGAAGCCGCACTTCTGTCCGCTCGACGAGGTGACAAACGCGTCACGATGAAGGCTTTTGAAGACGGCATTGAACGCGTCATCGCGGGCCTTGAGAAAACGTCGCGGATTATTATCGAGGACGTCAAGAGACGAGTCGCGTGCCACGAGTGTGGACACGCCCTTGTGGCCGCCAGCCTGCCAAACACGGACCCGGTTCATAAAATCTCCATCATCCCACGTGGCATGGGAGCGCTCGGCTACATGATGCAGCTGCCCGAAGACGATCGGGAACTGCTGACTCAGTCAGAACTGGAAAGCCGAATCGCGGTCCTGTTGGGCGGTATTTCCGCCGAGCAGATCACGTACAGCGAAACGTCGACGGGCGCACAAAACGACCTGCAGCGGGCCACGGATATGGCTCGTCGCATGGTGACCGAATTCGGCATGAGCCCCCGTCTGGGCCGCATGTTTTACAGCGAGTCCCAGACGTCGCCCTTCCTGGGTGGCGGCGGGATGATTAAGGAATCGGTGCACAGCGAAGAAACACTGCGTGAGATCGATCTGGAAGTCAAACGGCTTGTTGATGAAGCCTACCGTTGCGCGTACGAGGTTCTGACCTCACAACGCGAAACGCTTGATCATATGAGCAGTGATCTGTTTGAGGTGGAAACGATGACGGCCGATCAGATGCACGCCATTATAGACGAGCACCGCGACGGGCCCAAGATTGTGCCTCGAACATCCGTGGCGATAGCCGATGATGCCGTGGATCAAACACAGCGAGCCACCGGGACGGAACAGGAAAGCGAAGACCTGCCGGAAGCCGCTGACGGCTCCGCGTAAACCCAACGAAGTCAATTCGTTGAACCGTGTGCTCGGCGTTCCGCGCGACACCGCATCACAGGGTGCCACCGTTTGCTTGCAACAAGGCCACCCGAAGGTGGTGGGTAGCCCAGGTTGCTTGCAACCTTTGGGTGCCGCAGGCACTGGAGGCTGTGATAGAACAATCTTCTGACAATCGGTGGTACGGAGAATTACAGACCTCCTCTTGCTGCGCAACCCTTGTTGCAAGCAACAGGGCCACCCGGTCGGTCCGCTCAGCGGACCCTACTTAACTCAGCTCTGGCGACGCAGCCATTTGCCAAGCGGCGCTGATACTTCGCCGGGGGATTCGAATCGAATTCGCACGCGGTCCCGGCCATCGCGGTGAGGTTTGACTTCCTGCTGTGTGCCAAAGCCGGCGATCGCTCCCACGGTGACCGAATCCTTCGGCACGTACACGACCAGATCAAGTCCGTCTTTGCGTTTGGTGTGCAACTCTACGGCCGGATCACCACTGTCCTGATGTTTCCAGTTGATTTTGCTGCGAACGCCGTGGTCGACATCGCAGTCTTTAAACGCCTTTTCAACAACCGGCAGCAGTTTTTCGATTGTCTTGAAGTCCCAACTGGGTTTCTTCGGCAAGCCCTTCTTCATCAGATGCCATTTGCGACCGAGCTGTTTCCAGGGCATCAAGTCGTCCGGATTGGCTTTCTCTTTCGTCGCCTGACTTAAATGAGCTGCCACGACCTGCTGCAGAAATGATCTGAACGCCGAATTGTCGATCTCTTCTTTCTTCCAGATCTTGATTGTCACTTCCTGCCACGGTGTCTTCATATTCCGCACATTTACTCGCGGTGACTGGCTGTAGTACGGGATCTCTTCGACATCGTCGATCGGTGTCAGTCCCAATGCGGCATTCAGCGACTTTTTTTCGAACGTATGCTTTTTGACTCGGAAGCAGAAGGACAGCATCCATTCGTGACCGGTGCGAGCATGCAGCAACCAGCCCAGACCACCGGTGGCTTTGACTTCGACAGTGGAACGATGATCCCAATTGACCGGAGCAAGACGTTTTTCCTTCGCCAGCAGGTCAATTACAAACTGCAGAGCATCGCCGCCCCAGCGACAACGTTTTCCGTCATGGCTGAGACATCCCTTGGTGTGCCACTGCTGGCCGTCCACTTCCCATGGTAACCGCGCCGATTTGCCGAGTTGATCGGCGGTGACGTCGCCCTTCCGCTTCTTTGCCGCGCTGGCCACATCGAAGACTTCGATGCTGCCTTTCTTCGACTGTGCCAACACCGGCCCTAACAATTCGCCCGTCCATGAGCGCAGCGCTGCATCCCCGGCTTTCGCTGACCGTTTGCCCCCACGGCCGTTTGCTGGCCGTACGCCAGCAGCATACGCCACCACGTCTTCCGGTGTCCCTTCCGCCACGATCTGCCCGCCACCGGCCCCGGCTTCGGGGCCCAGGTCGATGATCCAGTCGGCCGTTTTGATTACGTCCAGATTGTGTTCGATCACCACAACTGTGTTGCCCTGTTCCACAAGACTGTTCAGGACTGCCAGCAGTCTGGCGATGTCGTCAAAGTGCAGTCCGGTCGTTGGTTCGTCCAGCAGATAAAGCGTTTGCCCTCTGTTGGGTTTCGCCAGTTCTGCCGCCAGCTTAATGCGCTGAGCCTCTCCGCCGGAAAGCGTCGGGGCCGACTGACCGAGTGTCAGATATCCCAGTCCGATGGCATTCAGCGTTGCCAGAGGTGCGCGGATCTTCGGCACGTTGGAAAACACGACCAGCGCTTTTTCCACAGGCATTTCCAGCACGTCAGCGATACTGTGATCGTTGAACTTCACGTTCAGCGTTTCGTTGTTGTAGCGCCTGCCTCGGCACGTGGTGCATTCGATCCACACGTCCGGCAGGAAGTGCATTTCAATCTTCCGCTGTCCCATGCCTTCGCAGTCGTCACAGCGTCCGCCGGCCCGATTGAAACTGAAACGCCCGGGACCATACCCGCGGACCTTCGATTCCGGCATTTTGGTAAACAGGTCTCGAATGTGATCGAACAGGCCGGTGTACGTTGCCGGATTGGAAGCCGGAGTATTGCCGATGGGATTTTGATCAACGACAACGATCTTCGACAGATGTTCGATACCCTTCAGATCGCTGTGCGGGCCCGGCGCATCTGTCGTCAGATTCAGCTTCCTGGCCACCGCGCGAGCCAGCGTGTTCATGACCAGCGAACTCTTTCCGCTACCACTGACACCGGTGATACATGTCATGGTCGTCAACGGTATGCGCAAATCGACGCTGCGAAGATTGTGCTGAGTGGCACCGAAAAGCTGCAGCCAGTTAACCGCGTCGGACGGCAGCCGTCGTTGCTCCGGCACGGGGATCCCCAGTTTGCCGCTGAGGTATCCTCCGGTGAGCGATTTCTTCGCCTGGCGACAGAGCTGTTTCGGCGTTCCTTCGGCGACAACGGTGCCGCCCAATCGTCCGGCACCGGGACCAAAGTCGAACAGCCGGTCCGCAGCATCCAGAACCTCGCGGTCGTGCTCGACCAGCAACACGGTATTGCCAAGATCCCTCAGCTGCTTCAGCGCCGCAAGCAGTCGCCCGTTGTCACGCGGATGAAGACCAATGGTTGGTTCGTCCAGAACATACAACACGCCGGTCAACGACCGCCCCACCTGACCAGCCAGCCGAATACGCTGCGATTCGCCGCCCGACAGCGTCGGCATCGACCGTTCCAGCGTCAGATAGTCCAGGCCGACATCCACCAGAAATTTCAGTCGGTGCACAGATTCGTTCAGCAGGTCTCCGCCGATCTGCTTTTGCGCTTTCGTGAGCTTCAGCGATTTCAGAAACTCCAGTGCCCTGGACAGCGGCATTCTGCACAGCTGCGGCAGCGTGGTTTTCTTCAACTGAACGTTGGCGGTGACTTCCTGCAGGCGAGTTCCATTGCAGACACTGCAGTCTTTTTCTCCTGCCATTTCCATCAGCGATCGTCGGTGCGAATACGACAGCCGCGCGGCCAGTTCAATGGTTGGAAACAGGCCACGGTATCGAAAGCGGAAAGACGATTGCCCTATGTCGACAGCAGTCCCTGTGTTGCGGCTTTCCGCTTTCCGCTCTCCGCTGTTCACTTCGATCCATCGGTCTTCGTTCCCGTATAAGATCACTCTCTGCTGTTCCGCCGACAGCAAATACCACGGTTGGTCCAGCGGTATGTCGAACTCCGCGCCAATGGCTGCCAGCATCATGCCGAACTGAGTGTTGGTCTGAGGATCGGGCCAGGCACCAATCGCCCCGTCCAGCAACGAACGTTCCGGGCTGGTCACCAGTAGCGACTGATTGGCTCCGTATTCTGTCCCCAGTCCTTCGCATGACCAGCACCATCCCAGCGGGCTGTTGAAACTAAACTGCTGCGGTGTCGGATGATCGTAGGAGAAGCCACAGTCGTGGCACGACAGGTGCAGGCTGAAGACGTGATCCTCCCAATCCGGTTCCTTAACGTCGTTGTCGGCCACGACAACCCGCAGCACACCCTTACCCAGATCCAATGCAGCTTCCACGGAATCGGTGATCCGGCCGCGCTGCTTGCCGTCCACGACGACTCGATCGACCACGACTTCCACCTCGTGCTCGCGGCGATGATCGATGTCCGGCGTTTCGCCCAGCGAATAGGTGATTTCATCAATGCGAACTCGGGCAAATCCGTTTTTCTGCATCCTCTCGAAGACCGATTCATACGTCGTCTGCCGATCGACTGTGATCGGCGACAGTAACAGCAGACGCGACTTCGCCGGCAGCTGCAATATGTTTTCCACGATTTCGTCTGTGGTTTGCTTCTGAGCTTTTTTTCCGCACGACGGACAATGCACGATTCCCAGCCGAGCATAAAGCACTCGCAGGTAGTCGTAGATCTCCGTCACGGTGCCGACCGTCGATCGAGGTGTCGCGCCGACGGTCTTCTGTTCGATGGCGATCGCGGGACTCAGCCCCTGAATACTGTCGACCTTCGGCTTGGGCATCTGCCCGAGGAACTGTCGAGCGTACGCGGACAGACTTTCGACGTAACGGCGTTGGCCTTCGGCGTACAGCGTGTCCATTGCAAGGGACGATTTGCCGCTGCCACTGGGCCCACAGAAAACGCTCATCTCACCGCGCGGCACCTCAAGATTCAGGTGCTGCAGGTTGTGCTGAGACGCCCCGGTGATCTGTATCCGCTTGCTGACGATAAACGGATCGGCCTTTGTCCCGGCCGCACGACGGTTCTTTGAATTTGCTCGAGGCTTCATCCCCGGCAACACACTCCGCAGGGCCGAACCTGTGTAGGAGTCCTTGCACTTTGCGACGTCTTCCGGAGTCCCTTCACAAACGATCTTCCCGCCACCCGCTCCACCTTCCGGCCCGATGTCAATAACCCAGTCGGCCGTCTTGATCACGTCCAGATTGTGTTCCACGACGACGACGGTATTGCCACATTCCACGAAACCGTGCAATACTTCCAGCAGTTTGTGGACGTCGGCAAAGTGCAGGCCGGTCGTCGGTTCATCCAGCAGGTACAGCGTTTTTCCGGTCGACCGTTTTCCGAGTTCGCGAGCCAGCTTGATCCGCTGAGCTTCTCCACCGGACAAAGTCGGTGAAGGCTGACCAAGCTGCATGTAGTCCAGCCCCACGTCCACCAGAGTCTGCAGCAGCTGTTTGATCTTCGGCACGTTTTCAAACAGCGCCAGGGCGTCCCGGATCTCCATGTCCAGAATCTCCGCAACGTTGTGATCCTTATACTTCACCTCCAGAGTCTCGTGACTGAAACGGCGGCCCTGACACACGTCGCAGGGCATCCAGATGTCCGCCAGAAAATCCATCGCCAGCTTTGTCGCCCCGTGCCCTTCGCACGCTTCGCAGCGCCCGCCCGGCACATTGAAGCTGAATCGTCCCGGCTTGTAACCTCGCATTTTTGACTGCGGCAGAATGGTGAACAGCTTGCGGATTTCGTCAAACACTTTGACGTACGTCGCCGGGTTACTGCGCGGCGTGCGACCGATCGGCGACTGATCAATGTCGATGGCTTTATCAATTTTCGTCAGCCCGTTCACGCGGTCGTGTCGGCCCGGTTCGCCTTTTCCCTTGTTGACGTCACGATTCAGCACCTGCCACAGAATGTCGTTGGTGACGGAACTCTTGCCGCTGCCACTGACGCCGGTTACACAGATGAATCGCCTCAGCGGAAAACGGACGTCGATGCCCTGCAGGTTATTGTGACGAGCGTTCTTCACAACGATGGCGTCTTTGCCGTCGGAGCGACGCTCTTTTGGAACCGCGATTTCCTTCCGGCCACTCAGGTACTGACCGGTGACGCTTCGCTTGCTCTTCAACAGGTCCCTGACCGTGCCTTCGACCACCAGTTCGCCGCCACGAACACCCGGCCCCGGACCGAAATCGATAACGTGGTCGGCCGCACGCATGGTTTCTTCATCGTGCTCGACAACGATCACCGTGTTGCCCTGATCGCGCAGATGCTGCAGACTTTCCAGCAACATGACGTTGTCGCGAGGGTGCAGACCGATCGACGGTTCGTCCAGAATATAGACGACGCCCACCAGTCCACATCCGATCTGCCCCGCCAGACGAATTCGCTGCGATTCTCCACCGGACAGGGTCGGAGCGGATCGTTCCAACGTCAGATAGTGCAGCCCGCACTGCAGCAGAAAACCCAGCCGGCCACGGATTTCCTTCACCGCTTCTTCGGCAATGATCTGCCCCGTCGCGTCCAGCTTCAACGATTCAAAGAACTCAGCCGCTTCCTCGATGCTGAGTGCGCACACCTGCGGCAGACTCATTTCCAGGGGCAGGCCGCGTTTTTTGAAGCGGCTGTTGCCGGACGTGATCCGCACGTGGCGAGCCTGTTTGTTCAAACGCTCGCCGGCACACGCCGGACACGGTACCACTTCCAGATGCTTTTCCATCGACCGACGCAGCATGGGGTTCTTTGTAGCGCGGTAGTTTTCCAGCAGCCGATTAGTCCAGCCTTCCCATGTGCCACCGTGCTTGTAGACGCCACCGCGAGTTCTCCAGCTGAACGTGATGTGCCGATCACCGGTCCCGTCCAGCCACAGCCGGCGGGCGTCTTCGGGCACATCGACCCATTTCGTCTTCAGCAATGTGCCGACGTCCATACCGACGATCTTTTCAATCGCTTCCGCGGCACTGACCAGGATGTGCCGAGGCCAGCGGCCGATCTTCCTCAGAGACGGCAGAAACAGGAGTGCTCCGTTCTGAATCGACTTCTTTTCGTCGACCACGACCGCTGACAAAGTAAAACCATGTCTCATCCCCAGCCCGTGGCAGTCATGGCACATGCCCAGCGGACTGTTGAAGCTGAACAGCTGTGGCGACGGCGGTTCGTAACTCATGCCACTTTCGGAACAGGCATAATTCGCGCTGTAGAGACGATCGCTGGTTTGGGAGGTATCAGCCGCTTTCCGCTTTCCGCTTTCCGCTTTACCGTCGTTCTCCGTCGCACAGATCAGTCGGCCATCCGCCAGTTTCAACGCCTGTTCGACGGCTTCGGCAAGCCGACTTCGACTGCTGGGGCCGGCAACAAGTCGGTCGATCACGACTTCAATGTTGTGTTTATGGTGGCGGCGCAGCTTCAGGTCGTCGTTCAGCGAAACGACTTCGCCATCGACACGAGCGCGCAGATGCCCACGTTTCAGCAGGTCTTCGAACAGGTCTTTGAACTCGCCCTTTTGATTCTGCACAATCGGAGCCAGGATCGAATACCGGGTGCCATCAGGCTGACCGGAAATGCTCTTGATGATCGAATCGGTGGACTGAGCCTTGATCGGTTTGCCCGAGACATAACAGTATCCCTGACCGACACGCGCAAAAAGGACGCGCAGGTAGTCAAAAATTTCGGTGATCGTGCCGACGGTACTGCGAGGATTGCGGCTGGTTGATTTCTGCTGAATGGAAATCGACGGAGCCAGCCCGGAAATGGAATCGACATCCGGTTTGGGCAACTGTCCCAGAAACTGCCGAGCATACGTCGACAGAGATTCCACGTAACGCCGCTGACCTTCGGCATACAACGTATCGAAGGCCAGCGAGCTTTTTCCGGAGCCACTGACCCCGGTCATAACGATCAGCTTATTCCGCGGTAACGACAGACTGACATTGCGCAGGTTATGTTCGCGAGCCCCGCGAATGACGATCTCAGTTTCAGACATGTAGTGGGCCGTGGCCGGGATGGTGTGGAAAACAGAAGCCCGGCATGCCGAACGGGCGGATTATAGAAACCCCGCCTCCGCCGTCATCACCGCGAGCGACGGTTTGTCCCATTCCGCACGCTTACGGCCGCTTTTGTCCTGCCCAGGGGTGGCCATCCGACGTTGCGATTTGGCAACATTGATGCAATTTGTCAACAAGTGGTCACGGCAAATGTGTTCGCATTTTGCACCCTTGTTCTCTGAAGCACGGTGAATCACTGGCCCCACGCCTGACGGACCGCACCAACGCCGCTTCTGGCACAGTGATTGCCTATCTGCTGACGAACGCGGCAGGGCCACATTCAAAACGGTCTATTCGAGCTGTCGCTCGGAATCCATTCGCTCGCTCCCGTTGGTCGTATAAACCCACGTGCTAAACGAATGGTCGTTTTTCCGTAAAACGCTAACGATCGTTTGCGCTTCACTTTACTACGGTATCACATGCCTTTCCGCCCCCATATTCCAGCCGCTGGTCTGGTGACCGTGACTCTGATCGCGACTATGTGCGTCCAGGCCGACGAACGGCCAACGACATTTCAGCAGGTCACTTTGACGGTGACTTTGGTCGACGATTCTACGGTCACTGGTATCGTAGACGCCGAAACAGATGATCAGTTTCTGGCGCTTCGGTCCTCCGCACGCGGGATATTGCTTCGTCGCTTCGTGCCGTGGAATCAGATCGTAGAGGCTGATCCTGGCAGGACGCTTCTGACTTCAGGAGCCTTGAAAGATCGTCTGAAAAATGTACTCGTGAAGAAGGGCGCTCGATCCCTGACGGACACCAACCCTTCCCCCACTCCGGACGTACAGACCATTCAAATCTTCGGTGCTGCCGTTCCCAGGACTACCTCTGAGGCCGGACGCGCTGTTCGATCGGACGCGAATCAAAATCGCGTGAAATCGCTGGAAATATCGGCGACGGCTGCCAACTGGGACGGCGACGTGGCGATCGATGGCATCCAGGTGCTGGTGCGGCCACTGAACGCCGTCGGCGAGGTCGTTCCGGTGAATGGCTATGTCACGCTGAAGCTGTTCGGGCAGAAATTTCTGCCGGTGGGATCCGTTCGCAACAATCGTCAGGCGGATGTGTTTTCGACGCTGGAGAACTGGAGCCGGAAGGTGCGCGAACAGGATTTCGGATACCAGGGTGCTGTGTATCAGTTCCCGTTTCGTCGCAGGAATCCTGAATTCGTGCACAACCTGTCTTCGACCGGACTGACTCACGCCAGCCTTTCCGTCCCCGGTCAGGGCGTTTTTCGGACCTCCGACAGCATGACGGAGATTCGAGATTTCAGTCCCTACCGCGATCAACACGAGCAACTGACCGGCCAACGTTTCCTGCCTGGTGAAAACGTTCCTGTACCGAATTGATCTGAATAATTGCGAAAAGAGACCCGGTCTTTTAAAAAGACCGGGTCTCTTCTTCACGGTACCTCTGTCAGCAATGTCTTTTCGAAGAAACGAAAACTGTCTTCCGTGATCTTCGGATCTCTAAAGCGGCCGTGCCCGGCGCCAGGAATGATTCTTAGCGTCACGTTGCACTTTGACTGCCGCAGCGCATCGGCCAGTATCTGACTTTGCCGCCAGTGAACCAGAGTGTCCTGATCACCATGGACGATCAGGAATGGTGGATCATCCGACGTCACGTACGTGATGGGCCCGGCCCGCTTAGCCTTGTCTTTGCTGTGCTGCAGCGGACCTCCGAGCAACAACGATTCCGGACTGTCGGCCGCGTCGTGATCGATCGTGCCCAGTTTGCCAGCCTGCTTATTCATCAGCAGCAGATCGGTAGGACCGAACCAGTCGCATACAGCCTGCACTCGGCTGAACCTGTCGGCATTGGGACGATCACCAGGATCACCTTCCAGATCCTCGACATCTCCCGACGTTCCCAGCAATGCCACCAGATGGCCGCCTGCCGATGAACCCCACACGCCGATGTGGTCGGCGTCGATTCCGTACTTCCTGGCATTCGCTCGCAGCCACCGGATGGCAGCCTTGCAATCGCTAATCTGCGCAGGAAAGACAGCATGGCTGCTAAGGCGGTAGTTGATGCTGGCAACAACGAAACCGCGATTTACCAGAGGGACAGCGGGGCAGTTGTTTTTGCTTCCGTTTCGCCAGCCGCCACCGTGAATCCAGACCACAACGGGTCGAGCATCGTTCCCCTTCCGGGGCAGATACAGATCGAGCTGATGTCGCTCGTGACCGTTTTTCACGTATGCGATATCTCGTTCGACTCGAACACCCGGCGGCAGCTTCGATGTTGGCTGCTGCTGTCGGGAGCCTCGATTTCGGAACGTTCGATCTTCTTCGCGTGAAATAAAACCGTTGTTGTCCCTGTCGACTCTGTCAAAATTCCGTCGAGCATTTCCGGGAAGTTCATCGCGAGAAAGCTGCCCGTCTTCGTTTTTGTCCCAACTGTCAAAGATCGACGATTTCTTGGTGGTCGTCTGAGCAAATCCCGGGGCGGCAACAGACAACAGCAGAGCGACGACAATGGCTGCCTGGGACTTCGAAAACACGTCTGGTCGTAACATCAGCACGCTCCGGCTTCTGTGGAAAATGTTTTGGACGATTGTAGTACGTAGCCTTCGCCGTTCCACTGCTCATTGGCAACTGAATCAGGGAGGACACTTCGGTATCGCCGAACGCACGAATTCCAATACAGTGGATTGGTGGGGCGGACGGAAGCGTCGGTCGAGTCACTGGTTCCGCTGAGAGATCCCGAATTTCCGGCAGATAACCAGCGGCCGACCGGTATCGTGGCTCAGGAATTGACCAACAACACGTTTCGCTGCGTTTTCTTCCGACACCGTTATCCGGCTGGCGAGTTAATCTCAATAGACTTGTTTTCGAATTGGCTGGCTGCGTCAGACACGAGGAAGCAGTCTGGATACGTCTGTTTTTGTGAGCGGCACGGCGCTAGCCGCCGGTGATCGGCAGTGTTTTCACCCGCGGCTAGCGCCTTGCGGCTCACTCTCTCAGGAATCCTCGCGGATTCCACGGTGGATCTGAAACGTGGCGATCTCATACCACTTATCTGAAAAGGAACAAATCATGCGTGTTGCCGCCATTTCTGCCGTGCTTCTGTTCGCCGGTACTTCGGCAACCGCTGACCTGTTTGATTCGCTGGACAGAAATAGTGACGGCAAGATTACGGCTGCAGAGATCAGCGAGTCACAGGCAAGCTATTTTAAGCGAGCGTTGCGGGTCAGTGATCGAGACGAAGACGGCGCACTCACGCGAATTGAATTCACGGCAGCCGTCTCCGACCCGACGCCCATCGAGGTCAGCGCTGGCCGTTTTGCGGGGCGTGGTCGAGGTGACTTTGATCCAACCATGTTCGATCGAAACAAGGATGGATACCTCTCAGAAAACGAAATCCCGGCACCGTTGAAAGAACGGTTTCAGCGTTTCCTGAATCAGTACGGTAAAAAAGGTATTCCCCTGGACGTCTTCAAACGGGGACCTGGCCAATCAGCGACCAGTGCAAAGCCGTCGGACAAAAAGCCCGATGATCCCGGAAGTCGTGCAGAGGCAATGAAGCGAGCTGCGGGCACACCGCCCCGTGACGGCAACATCACGCAAATGATCGATCGACTTGATACGAACAACGACGGAAAACTCGATCGCCGTGAGCTGCAAAGAACCCCCGGTATCGCCAGATTTCTGGACCGTGACAAGGACGGAGAAATCTCTGCGCGAGAAATTGCCAGCGCCAAACAGCGAGCTCGGGGAATGGCGAACGATAAGAAACAGGCAACGCCCGAAATCACCCCACGCGGCCAGACGAACGATGTCAATCAGATGTTCAGCCGCCTGGACAGAAACAAAGACGGCAAACTGACGGGCGGCGAAGTTCCTCAACGATTACGCGGTGACGCAA
Source organism: Fuerstiella sp. (assembly GCA_029941865.1). GTDB lineage: Bacteria > Planctomycetota > Planctomycetia > Planctomycetales > Planctomycetaceae > Fuerstiella. Next base: position 12,040 of record JAPYTO010000073.1, read on the forward strand.
AACGCTTTGACACGAACAACGACAAAGCGATCAGCAAACAGGAATTGCAGCAGGCCATGCGAATGCAGCAGCGCGACAAATAATAAAACAGGATCCCATGACCATGAGCACTCACATTCTGGACGACGTATCAGTCAGCCATCGCGGCGTCTCACGGCGGCGATTCCTGCATTCCATTTCCGCGACAGCCGTTGTTGCGGGCGGGTTGGGATTCCGCGACCTGATGGCCCTCGAAGCCGAAAATCTGCGTAAGCAGGGCAAAGCCATGATCCTGTTGTGGATGCAGGGCGGCCCCAGTCAGTTTGAAACATTCGACCCCAAACCCGGCATCGCCAACGGTGGTCCCACGGAAGCCATTCAGACCAGCGCCAACGGCATTCGCATCGCCGACAACTTTCCAAACGTCGCAAAGGTCATGAACGACGTCGCTCTGGTGCGGTCGATGACCAACAAGGAAGGCAGTCACCCACGAGCGACGTATCAAATGCACACCGGATATGTACCGTCCGGCAGCGTCAAGCATCCGTCCCTGGGTTCGTGCATCGCTGAACAGATCGGCGATCCGAAAAGTGAACTGCCATCGTTCGTGTCCGTCGGCAACACTCAGGGAGCCGGATTCCTTGGCATGGATTACGAACCGTTCATGGTCAACAACCCTGGACAGATGCCGTCCAATGTTTCGCTGCCGGTGCCCGAAAACAGATTTGGCCGCCGCATGGGACTACTCGGCAAACTGGAACACGAATTCGCCGGATCCGGAGCGGAAGAACTGGTCGCCACGCATCAGTCACTTTACAAGAAAACGTCACGTCTTGTGCTGAGTCCTGATGTGGAAGCCTTCGACACGTCTGCCGAACCTCAGAAGCTGCGTGATCAATACGGTGATTCCAGTTTCGGTAAGGGATGCCTGCTGGCACGACGATTGGTGGAGCGCGGTGTAACGTTCACCGAAGTTCGCTCCGGCAATTGGGACTCGCACCAGAACAATTTTGAACAGTGTGCGAACAACGCCAAAACGGTCGACCCGGCTATGGCCACGCTGATTACCGATCTGAAGGATCGCGGCATGCTGGACAACACGCTGGTCGTCTGGATGGGTGAATTCGGCAGAACGCCAAAGATCAACGCGCGCACGGGCCGCGATCATTACCCTCGGGTCTTCACCCTCGCGATGGCAGGCGGTGGGATCAAAGGTGGACAGGTTTACGGAGCATCGACTGCGGACGGGTCGGCCGTCGAAGATTCCCCGGTCACGGTTCAGGATCTGTTCCAGACGGTCTGTAAATCGCTGAACGTAAATGCCAGTCACGAAAACCTCAGCCCACTGGGACGTCCCATGAAGATCGTCGACGGTGGCGAACCGATTCCCGGTTTTCTGTCCTGAATCATGAGAGCGTGATGACTGTCCATAAGTGGGTTCGTTTTGTGATTTGAGGCCGGCGTTGAAACCACTGATGTTCACTGATTGAACACTAATAATTTCCTTCGTCAATGGCCAACCGCACGTCACACTGTGGTATGCGTTCCTGTTCCAGTTGCAGCTGCTTTTCATTGCATTCGATGAACGCCGCCTGTTCGTCAGGCTGCAACAACGGTGGGAGATCCATTAGCTTATATTTGTGTTTGGGCGGCAGGCCGCCGTATTTCTGCAGCGTGGCAAGGTCCATGAACACGCTACGGGCCGGACCAACTATTCGTCGGTACTGCGACAATATCCGTAATCCGTAAACGTCAAGATCACCCCAGTACACGACTTCTTTGTTCATCAAACACTTCAGTGCTCGAAGATTGCCAGCGGCGTTTCCCATTCCGAAAATCACGATCGCGTCCTGCACCTCGGGAAACGTCCTCACGTTCGTCAGGTTCTCTACGATAAAAATCCGAACATTCGTCAGGTCAACTTCGTTGAAATAGTGCAGTGGTATTGAAGCTTCGGCGCACGGCAAGTGGAATTTCGCCTGTGTTCTCTGATCCAGACATCGCAGCGTAATCATGGGCTCCCAATCGCGAAGTCCGTAGCGTCGAAAGAATTCCTCTTCGTCGGCTCGAATGGCCTCGGGCGGCAGGACATCCTTCACATCAAACCATTCCTTCAGTATGCCTTTATTCTGCTGAATGAACTTGCCATGCACGTCCAGCGGAACTTCGCGCGCATAACAGCCCGGACATGGATTGCTCTGAAACCACTGAGTGACGCGAAGCAGATCTTCGATGTGCTCGGCAACCGCGGGAAGCGACTTGACGTGGGAATGAATCCAACTCTCCAGCTGCGGCAGCGTGCTGCGGATGCAGTCGATGGTCGTCACAATCGCGTCGAACTCCGCTTTACGATTGACCAATGCCAGCAGGTCGTCCTGAGTTTCGATGACGATGCGTTCCGGAACGTCATTGCGACCGCCACCGGCCAGCTTCATTCGGCGCGTCGCCCACTGGACCGTATAACCGAATCCACGAACTTCCTTGCTGCCGCTTCGCAGCCTGCGAATGGCGTCGCCGTCTGCCGTGAGGTCACCGCTGAGTTTCGTGGAGGATGGGATTAATCGCGGAAAGAACTCTTCGCCAGTCAGCCACGCCGTGAGAAACTGAGGGTGCAGATTGACAGCCTTCGTCCTGATTTCCTGCGGAGTGATCATCTCAGAATTCGACGCTGTCGTAAGCCGTTTTCAGCGGCAGTTCCGCGTGGATGTCAGGCAGCACGATGGTGTCGTCTGGATTCGTGTATACCAATCGTGTCCACTTGTCGCCCTGGCGTTCGTAGACGATGGCCCCCACCGAATCCTGTTCCAACAGGATGTAACACTGTAGTGTCGGGATGGTGCAGTAGGCTTCACGTTTTTCCTCTTCGTCAGTCCGGCGAGTACTGGCGGACAGCACCTCGATGATGACAACCGGCTTGTCCTGAAATGCCTCACTCAAGGCATTCGGTTCGCACGTCACGCTGACATCGGGATAGTAGAATCGTGTTCGGCCGTTCACTTCAAGCCGAATCTTCGTACCCGAAGAAAACACGCTGCACGGTTTGCCGGACAACTGGCCATGCAGACTTGCAACACTGTTCAACGTGATTGTTGCGTGAGCATTCGTGCCGCCTGTCATCGCGTAAACGGTCCCGGCGACGTACTCGTGCCGAACTTCTGATGCCTGCTCACCCTGAAGATAATCTTCGACAGAAATCAGAATTAAAGATTTTGCAGTACTCATCGTTGTATCGCCGCGAATGACCGTGGTCTGTTTTGTTGTCCAATTGTCTCAGGCACGGTCGAAGATGTCCAGAACTGATTGAGACCGTGATGGCTACCTTGGCTTCGGTCGCTTCAATGCTCGTGAGACGTCTGCATCCATGCTGGTTGTCTGTTCTTCAAATTCCCGGGCTGTCATCGAATGAATGCGGGAGTGGCTTTGTTCGTCTTTGGCGACCAGCAGATAACACCCGACATAACGTTCGGTCACTCGCGCCTTCGCGTCCAGCGGAGCGACGATCAACAGCTGCAGGCCAAATTTGCGGAACAGTTCCAGAGCGTACTCCGAATACTGGTCGTCAATCTTGCTGAACATTTCATCGACCACAACAAAGTGAAAGCGGTCGCTGTTGTCGTTGCCCGGTTCGATATCGTACTGGTAGGCGATCGCCGCCACCAGAATGGTAAAGGCCAGCTTGGCTTTTTCGCCGCCTGACTGACCCGTACTGTCTTCGTAGTAGCTGCGTTCCTCGCCGGTCGCTTCGTCGATTTCACGAGCTGCAAAATCGAACCAGCGACGTACGTCGATGACCTTGCTCCGCCATCGATCTTCGTCGCGGAGTCGCTGGATCAGATTCTGAATGCGCACAAATCGAGCTTCGTCGGCTTCGAACGAGGCGGCAAACGCATCGTCGAGACAGGCGTGCAGCTCGTTGCGAAAATCCCTGATCTCGCGATCTTTAACCAGTCTGGCTTCCAGCTTCATGTGAGTGCCGGGGCGATATTCCAGCTGCATCAACGCCTGGTTCAGCAGGTCGATCTTGTCTTCGATGGCGTAGCGTTCTCGCTCCAGCTCGCTGTTCAGCAGGCCAATCTCGCGAGTTACTTTGTCATTGAGACGTTCCTTGAACCGCTGCTCATGTCGCGGCAGATCTTCTTCACGGATGCCTTCCAGAAGGCCGAGAAAACTGCCCAGATAATCGGTCGATGGCTGTAAGTCCGACTTTTCTTCCGGGAATTTCGCAAGAAAGCGGCTCATTTCCTTCAGCAGACGTTCCTGCACAGGCTGCACTTTTTCCCGCAGTCTGTCACGTTTCAGTTCCCGTTCACGACGGAAATCTTTCTCCTGCTGATGAAACGTAGTCGCTGTCAGTGGTTCGTCGCCCAGCAGGTCTGACAGCGCATCAAACGATTCCATATGGTCAGCCAGTTCGCCGGTTTCGCTCATCTGCTGAAGAGTTCGTTGGGCATTGTCCAGCAGCTGCTGTGCGTCGGCGAGTCGGCTTTTGACTTCGCCCTCGCGAACCCCCACTGCGTCGCGTTCCGCACCCAAAAGTTTTTCGTCGGCTCGATGTTCGACCAGTTTTTGCTTCAGCACGCGGACCGTGTCATTGTCCTGTTCCAGCTGTCGACGTTCCTCTTCCAGCTGCATGATGGCCGCATCATGAGACATGAAATCCAGGTCGACGAAGTCCTGCACCTGGATCGCTTCGTCGATCGCGTTCAATCGCGCTGCGAGTGCCTGTTCTTCTGTCCGCAAAGCACGAATACGTTCTTCAATCGTCTGCAAACTGACATGCAGCTGCTGAATGGTTTCGGCCAGCCGACGCTTCTTATCACGGTTGTCCCAGCCCAACACGAAGTTGGCTGGATCGGCAACTCGGTCACGGTCGTCTTTGATGTGGTGATCACGATTGCGGACGTGGCGTTCGGGAGTGATGGCCGGACCATGGATCGACTGAAAATCCTCAATCGAATCGCAGCAACGGTAGTCGAAACGACCCTCCAGTTCGGCGCGCACCCACGGCAGCAGCGCGTGACCGTCTCGCAGCTTCAGCTTGCGAACCAGAGAATCAGGGTCCAGCACGGAACCATCCAGTCTCTGCTGACGTTCACGAACGCGCAGGTAGACGATTTTCCGGCCGAATCCTCGTGCGTCCCTGAGGCGATTCTGATTCATGTACCCGCTGACGATGCGATAGTGTTTGTCCGGTACCAGCAGACTGAGCGCAAAGCTGTGCAGCACCATTTCGATGGACGGCTCCCACCGCTGTTCGTCAGGCAGGACGGAAATCAGCTCCGCGGCAAACGGAAGGTCGCGGACGTTCAGACCCAGAGCGTCACACAGCCGCTGACGTACCTCCACAAACCGTCGCGGAAGATTGGTTTGCCGTTTCTCCAGCGCAGCGAGTTCTTCCTGAGCTTCCGTCAATCGCGTGCGCAGATCGCCCCGGCGAATCACACCTTCTTCGTACTTCGTCCGGACACTGGCCAGCTGTTCTGTTGTCTGAGTCTTCAGCACTGGCAACTGGGCCAGGATTTCAGACAGCGAGTCGGCATCGCCAGCGATGTCGCTGATACCCGCTGATCGCAAAGCGTCGTGAAATCGACTGCTGTTGAACCGCTTGTTGCGCGCGTCCTTTTCTTCCAGCTCGATCAGCCGAGGAATTTCCTTCAGGCGATCGCCACCGGCGTTATCGATTTCGTTTTCCAGGCGACGAATGATTCCCTGGATGTCGGCGATCTTTGCCGCCAGTTCGTCTTTTCTGCGGCGAATTCGCTCCAGCTCGGATCGACGTGCTGCGCACTCGGGTTCAAACAGATCAACGACCTTCTGGCGGAAAAACACGTCGGTCGCGGCCAGTAGTGTTTCGGCCGACTGCAATCGGTCTGTCTGCTCGCCCCATTTCAGTCCGTGTTTTTCGATGGGTTCCAGCAGCTTCAGCTGTTCTCGAACTTTCACCAGAGTCTGATGGGCTTCGCTGAGCTGACCGAAGTGAGTCAGCAGGCTGTCCACTGTGTCGCCCCATGCCCGAGCTTCCAGCATGTGGTCACGGATGAATTCGTTCAGCCGTTGAATGTCTTTCACAGCGACGGTCTGGTTCAGCATGTCCATCGCTTTTTTCTGGACACCGGTCACCTTGCGAAACCACTGGTGATACTCTGTAAAGCTGCGCGTCGCTCGGAAACCTCGCCTTTTCAGTTGCAGCAGCAGTTCTGCTTTGTTCAATCCGGAACAGTCTTTCGCGATCGATCGTTGTTCCGTGTCAAAGCAGTAAATCCGTTCGGCCTTGCCGTCGGGGGTGATGTACAGCACCTGAGCGATGGTGAAGCTTTTGCTGGAACCTTCGTTGTGAAAACTCGCCAGCAGCACGGAATAGTGCGCATTGCCGGGTCGCAGGTACTGCACCTGACCGCCCGATTCCTGATCGCTGCTGCGACGGTCGAAGGCACCACGAATATAGGTTCGCTCGTCCCGCTCGCGCTTCTTTGCTCCCGCCGCTACGTTGTAGTTGCGAATGGCTGGACGGACCAGCAGCGTCAGCAGCGCGTCAACCAGCGTGGACTTGCCCGATCCGTTACGACCAATCAGCAGCGTGGTGTCGCCCTTCGGTTCGATGCAGTAGACCTCGCCACGATTGCCTTCACTGGCGCTGTCAAACGTACCCCAGTTATATGCCTCCAGCCGATGCAGGCGGTAACCGGGTTTGGTGATGGTGGTTGATTCAAGAAGTTGGGACATCGTTGCCTGGTTGTTGGTTGATGAATCGGTCGCACAATGTGTAGCCACCGGCAATGGCGATGGCTGGTCGCGGAAGAAATAAAACCTGGCCTGCGGCCACGGGTTAAACGAGTTAGCGAATTATTCGGCCCTTCGTCTTTTGAACGCGTCCACAAACTGGTCTCGGACGGCTTCGAGATCGGCCGCGATGAGGCGTGCTTTCAGGATGCGGCGGATTTCCCAGTCATCCGTGTCCTTACCGAAGCGGCGCACAAATTTCAGTCCTTCCAGCGTCCGGATCGCCGTATTCAGGGCCTTTCGCAGTTTTACTTCGTCCTGGTCACGTGGAAAGAACGCCTTCCACTGCTCAAACAATTCGTCGCCGGATATTACGCTACGCTGGTCGTGAACCTCTTCTTCCTCAAAACGCCGCAATTCTTCACGCAGCAGAATCGTCAGCAGGGTCGCGTCGTAACTCAGACGCGTGCGACGGAACATTTTCGGCAGACTGTCGTAGCCATCGGGCAGGTCTTCCGCCTGCTGTTGCCGCAGGAAGCCAAACCCCTCTCCCTCGTCGATCACCAACTGCAAACCGACTCGCCCAAAATAATCTTCCAGAGGCGTGACGTTGCGCAGCAGAACGTCCCATGATCTGCCGTCTTCCAGATAGACCACACCCTGAAACAGTCGCACGGCGACTTCGCTCCATTCGCGGTATTCCGGCACGTTCGTATTGGTTGCGATGTCCATCAGAGTATTCGTTATTCAGGAAGCTATGTGTTGTAAGCTGGGGCGTCATTCATTCCGGGTGGTTGCTGGCACATTGCCCCGCTGGTTGCTGCGCCACAAAGATGATTCTTGGTACGGTGACGATCAGTGTACGACTGCCGTCGATGCCGCTGGGAATGACGACTTCCTGCGGCAGGTCGTGGTCGATGATGTGGCCGTCGTCCGTGGCAATCTGAAGATAGCCGAGCACGTCCATCACGCCCGATTGCGGAGGTGCGGCGTCCAGCAGTTCGCCGAGGGTCACCCCGTCGCCTGTGAGAGTGGCTTCGTGAATCCGTGATCGCATGGCACGGAAGTCGATGCGATGCAATTTCGCAAACTCGCGGAACATTTCGTCACGTTGATCGACGTCGTTCATCTGTTCCGTCAGGTCAATCTCTTCGAATTCCGTCGGTTCTGTCCAGAATTGACGACTGACCGGCGACTGTAACGTGATGGCGTCGTCGACTTCGATTGCGACTTCGTCACTCGGCGGATTGGTGGCCATGGCTGCCGCGAGACCTCGGATTTCACGCAGCAGCTCAGCCACGCGCATGCTTTCCTGATGTGCCTTTGCGTCCAGTAATCGGCGCAGTGTTGAAGACAGTCGACGTTCTGTCTGAGTGACCTTGGCAGCTTCGCTCAGCAGCAACGGCATCATGCGGCGGACGGCCTGCAGGCCCTCCTTCTGTTCTGCCAGTTCCCGGATCCGGGGGAGTTGCTGAATGATGGTTCGCAGTTGGCGCTGTTGTTCTGTGGATTGAATCAGTTTGAAGAATTCGTAGAAACTGACTCCCTGGTCGTCGGTCCGCAGAGCGTCTTCGGCGTCCATCGCAGCACCAAGGATGCCTCCGCGAGTGTCCATGCCCTTTATCTGCTTTTGCTGTACGTCCTGCGTGATTTCTTTAAATCGCTCTTCAACAGCGCGGAAATCCCGTTCCAGTTCGTGCAGCATCGTGACGGCCAGATTGAACTGTTCGCGAATTCGAGTGGGGTGAAACGCGGGGACCTCTTCGCCACGTTCGATCTTCTGAATCTGCTCTTCGATAATCGCCTTCTGTTTTCGAAGTTCGTCCAGATGCACAGTCGGATCGCTGGAGGCACCAATAACCAGCTGCTGCAGAGTTTCGATCACCAGACGCAGTCGCGACTCCGTGCCGACAAAGCCGATATCCTTGTGCAGCGACTGATTCAGAAACTCGATCACTTCTTCGCAGTGCGGCGTCAGCTGATAAATCGGCTCGTCGCGACCCGCCTCCAGAAACCTGTGCAGCCAGAGTTTGTCACGGGAACACCAGTCGGCCAGATAGGTTTCGGATTTGTCGCGGAGAGCTTCGGGCCAGGACAGCTGCAGCTCCTCCTGAAACGCTCCCAGCGCGGGCAGCAGTTCCGAATGAGGAATGGTGATCGTCCCGGACTGTTTGAACTGAATGTGCAGAAACGCTATGACGTAAGGTGCATTACCCGCTCGCAGCAGCCGGATCGCTGGTGACGAATCGAAGTGCATCAGTAGTGTGGACGTGTCCATGCCGCCACTATACGCACGTTTTTGCCATGTCTCACGCGCGAATTCAGGGGATTCACGGCTACGCTATCAGGCGTGACGGAAGGACTTCGCAATCAGGACACATCGCCAGGACCACCTTGCCTGGCGATTTTACGTTTCGATAGGAAAAACACTGATCAGACAAAGGTTTTCCCTGTGTTTTCGTTACCTTGATGTCCCGTAACGAAGTTGCCAAACCTGTTGAACAACGATCATATACAAGAAATCGGTGAGACACTTATGTCAGCGAATATTCGAACCCGGCTCGTTGTTTTCCTGATATCAGGCCTTCTGATCCCAGGTTGCGCGGACAATTCTCAGCACAGCAGCGGCTCAAGTACTGACGCGACGACGACTAACAGTGCCAGTCCTGCTGGTGGGGAATCGAAAGGGACGATTGGATACACCACGATGTCGCTGACCAATCCGTTTTTCAAAGTCATCAGCGACAGCATGACAAAGGAAGCCGCGAAACATGGATATGAAGTCATCGTTGTTTCGGGCGACGACGATGTGAACAAACAATCGAATCAAATCGACGACTTCATTGTGCAAGGCGTTTCTGCAATTGTGCTGACACCCTGTGATCCACGGTCCATTGGACAGGCAATTAAGAAAGCCAACGACAATGGCATTCCCGTGTTCACCAACGACACGGGATACGATGGTGACGAAGGTGAAGTCGAATGCCACATTGCCACGGACAATCTGCAGGGAGGACGTCTTGCCGGTGAAGCCATGGTCGGGCTGCTTGGCGAAACGGGTGGCACAGTGTTGATTGTGCACAAGCCGGACGCTTCTTCGTGTCTGCTGCGTGTTCAGGGATTCACAGAAGTTGTGGACGCTCACAATGCCAAAGACGGAGCTGCCAAAATCGAAGTCGTGGCTACTCTGGACGGAAAAGGTTCACGAGAAGCCGGTTACGCTGTGACAAAGGACGCCATCGTTTCGAATCCCAACCTGTCGGCGATCTTTGCGATCAACGACCCGTCAGCGCTGGGTGCTCGTAGCGCACTTGAGGAGGCCGGTAAGCAGGACCAGGTCACGATCATCGGATTCGACGGTGAGAAAGCGGGGAAAGAAGCCATCCTGAAGGGAACGATCCTGTGTGACCCCATCCAGTTTCCCGAGCTGATGGGAAAGACCACGATCGAAATGATCCTGAAGTATTTTGATGGGGAAGACGTGCCGCAGGAAATCCTGATTCCGTCAAAGTTGTACTACAAGGAAGACGCCGAAAAGGATCCGGCATTGCAGGCGGGTTAGGAAAGGGGTCGGGATACCTGAAACAGTGAGTGAGCCGCAATGCGCTAGCCGCGGGTAAACACACTGCCAATAACCGGCGGCTAGCGCCGTGCCGCTCACCAGAACAGACGTATTCGGACGGCCTCCTGGCGCTCGAGCGTATCGCTGCAGAAGAATTCAAGCCGTATGGTCAACACGGTCGACACTGCCCCGTTGCTTAAGATGTCCGGGATCGAGAAATCGTTCCCTGGTGTGCAGGCACTTTCTGACGTGTCATTGAAGCTGCATCGCGGCGAAGTGCTGGCGCTGATGGGAGAAAACGGAGCGGGCAAGAGCACGCTCATTAAGACGCTGGGGGGAGCTCACCAGCCGGATGCCGGGACAATCGAAATCGATGGGAAACGCGTCGATCTTTCCAGTCCCATGGCGGCTATCGAAGCGGGCATTGGCGTCATCTATCAGGAGTTTAACCTGATTCCGGCCCTCTCGGCGTGGGAGAATATTTTTCTGGGGCGTGAGCAATCCGGACTGCTGGTCGCTCGCTCTGATGAACGATCACGTGCGGCTGCGCTGTTTGAGCGACTGGGCGTGCAGGTGCCACTGGATGTTCCGAGCCGGCAATTATCGATCGCTCAGCAGCAGCTTGTGGAGATCGCCAAAGCGTTGTCGCAGGATGTCCGCATTCTGGTGATGGACGAACCGTCTGCCGCACTAACGCCGCTGGAAGTCGAAAAGCTGTTTGGCATCATTCGCGAATTGCGGAGTCAGGGTATTGGCATCATTTACATCAGTCACCGCCTGGACGAAATCTTCGACATCGCCGACACCATTACGGTGCTGCGTGACGGGCGATATGTCGGTGATGCCCCGGCATCCGAGATGACGCGCCGGCTATTGATCGAAATGATGGTGGGACGGTCCATCGAGAATGAGTTCCCGAAACAAGCGGCCGAAATCGGTGATGCCAGACTGGTGGTCACCGGACTTTGTCGAGGCGCCGCTGTTAGAGATGTCAGTTTGGAAGTCCGTCGTGGTGAAGTTTTGGGACTGACCGGACTTGTCGGCGCCGGACGCACGGAACTTGTGCGGCTGATTTTCGGGGCCGACACCTGGGACAGCGGGCAGATCACACTGGACGGACAACGGCTGAACATCAACTCGCCGCGGGACGCCATTCGGGCTGGCATATGTCTGCTGACTGAAGATCGCAAGACACAGGGACTGGTGCTGTGCCGCAGCGTGCGTGAGAATTTCGGGCTGCCCAACGTGAAACACCTGTCTGTGTTTGGCGTGATGCAACAACGACAGGAGCGCGGGGCTTTTGCAGGCTACGTCGATTCTCTGACGATTCGCATTCCACACCAGGAACAGCTGGCGAAGAATCTTTCCGGCGGTAATCAACAGAAAGTAGTACTGGCAAAGTGGCTGCAACTAAACGCTGAAGTGCTGATCTTTGATGAGCCGACACGAGGCATTGACGTTGGTGCCAAGCATGAGATTTATCAATTGATGAACGAGCTGACAGCACAGGGCAAGTCGATCATCATGATCAGCTCGGAATTGCCGGAAGTCATCGGTATGAGCGATCGTATTCTGGTGATGCACGAAGGTCGGATCACCGGCGAAATCACCGACGTTGCGTCGACCACTCAGGAAAACATCATCGAGCTGGCGATCAACTCATGAACGCTATCGAACCGAAGCCACAACGCTGGACCGCTTTCGCCAACGACTATGGCATGGTGCTGGTATTGTTGTTCCTGATTGCAGCGTTCAGCGTCCTGACGCTGGAGCGCCAGAGTTCGACGGGTGCGGACGCTGGACATGTCGTGGCTCGAAATATCATCGCCACGCATGGAACATCCGGCACTGTTGTTGTGGTCGCTGGCCTGAAGCCACCTGACGAAGCTTTTCTGCGGGAAGCGACGGATGCCCTGAAAGCAGCCGGAGTCACTGTTGCGGCAACGATTGGCGGCAAACCGGCTGATGCCCGCAGAACAATTGAACACGTTCTGCAGGAAGGGCATTCGATCGATGCGATTGCCGCCACCGGCGACGCCGCCAACTGGAGCATTTACGATCGAATCGAATCGGTCGGCAGCGACAAGTGCGTGAGTGCCGCGCCAACACTGTGGCCGACCTTTGCGAAGTCCGAGAACGTCCTGAACGTGGCCAACCAGACCGCCATCTATGCCATTATTGCTATTGGCATGACAATGGTCATCATCACGGCCGGCATTGATCTGAGTGTCGGATCGCTGGTGGCCCTTTCTGCTGTCGCGACCGCTGTGTTCATTCGCGACACTGGTGCTGGTACAGAGACGGGTGTCGGCCTGATGATCGTGGGATGCTGCGTCGGCATGGGCGTGTGTGCATTGGCGGGAATTTTCAACGGTGCCATGATCACTCGCCTGGGCATCCCGCCGTTTATCGCCACTTTGGCGATGATGTTAATGGCCAGAGGATTGGCGCGGCGACTTTCTGACGAACTTTCCATTCAGGCTCTGCCTGCCTCATTCACCTGGATTGGCGGCGCGGCCACGTTCGGAATTCCCAACCCGGTCATTCTGATGGTCGTGTTGTACGCGGTCGCGCACTTCGTGATGTCCAGAACTGTTTTCGGCCGTTATGTTTACGCCGTGGGCGGAAATGCCGAAGCGGCTCGGTTGTCCGGTGTGCCAGTAAAACGCGTGACTGTTGTGGTTTACACGCTGTGCGGAGCACTGGCCGGACTGGGCGGAATCGTGCAGTCGTCCAAACTGGGGTCGGGTGACCCGAAACTCGGGCTGATGTTTGAACTGGACGTTATCGCCGCCGTCGTCGTGGGCGGCACGTCTTTGATGGGTGGTGAAGGCCGAATCTTCGGAACACTCATCGGAGCGTTCATCATCGCCGTCATCAAGAACGGCATGAATCTGATGAAGGTTGGTGCACCAGAGCAGCAGATTGTGCTGGGTGCAGTCGTTCTTCTGGCGGTCCTTGTTGATACACTCAAACGTCGTGGCACAGCTCATTGACCAGGCGTCAGCTTTTGCTTTGAAATTCGCTGCTGTTCAACAATGACCACAGCACGTCTTCGAAGCCTTCTTTTCGGCTGGGCGATTGCTCGATGTGCTTGATGCAAAGCGACACTTCCCTGGCGGTTGGTTCACGACCAACGGTGGTCAGGTACAGTTCGCTGACAACATCCTCATCAGTGAGCACCTGGCGTGAAATTCGGGCGATTGTGCTGTTGGCCGAATCAGCCCTGATGAAGTTGTGCAGCTCCGGCGAATTCATCAGGAACAAAGCCTGAGGAATGCTGCCCGTGAGTTCGTCTCTGGGCGTCGACGGGTCGAAGCCAAATGTCGCCGCAAACTGCTGTCGTCCCTGGTCGTTGCCTCGACTATACGGACCACGACGGCCAGCCGTAAATCTGAGCGGCAGCGATGTCACGTTAAGAGTGCGACACAACGCATCGTAGAACTGATCAGAACGCAACTTTGTCGGTTCCAGCCGAACAAACCCTTCGGCACTGGTGTTAATCGCCCGCTGATACAACTGGGTCGATGTTATCGTTTCCAGCAGCCATTTCAGATCGTGGTTGCTGGCCACAAAGCCTTTGCTGAGGGCATCCAGAGCCTCCTGATGTTCGGCTGTGCGGTCCGGCCCCATATCATCAATCGGCAGATAAAATGCTGTCCCGGTCAGTTCTGCCCACATCCGATTGACGATTGCTCGGGCAAACCAGGAATTGCTGCGGCTGGTCATAAGATTAGCCGCGGCTGAGCGGCGTGAAGCGTCATCCTGCTGCTTTCGAAGTGAGCTCTCACCGACAAAGAAAGACGGATGAATCAAATCACCTTCCGATCCGGGATCGGACAGATCCGGCATGTAGTGTTCGGTGGAACCCTGACCAGGACGATTGGCGTTCGGCGGCTGAGCCGTCTTGATTTCTTCGACCGACAGCCGACCATCGCCATTCTTATCGATGTATTGCTTGGCCTGTCCGGCGAAGATTCGTTGCAGCGGCGTACCTTTGGATTCCGCTTCAGAAATAAAACGGTCACGGTTGCGATCGATCCTGGTCAGCAGGAAGTCAGACACTTCAGGTCGACGAGAACGGCTGCGGTCGACTGAGACGACTTCATAATCTGTCATTTTGTCCGAACTGCGGTCTCGCCGCACACTGACTCGAGGAAAGAAGGCCACCAGCTCATGAAACTGTTCGCGTTTCCAGCGGTCCCAGGGATGGTCATGGCAATTGGCACACTGAATCTGGATACCCATGAACAGTCGAGACGCTTCTGCGGCGATTTCCTGTGCTTCACCTTCGTGAACAAAGATGAGGGCCGTCGAACCGTCATCGTTGACGGGACCGCTCGCCGTCAGCAGATCTGTCACGATGGCATCCCATGGCCGGTTTTCGCTAAGGTTGTCGGCCATCCACTCTTCGAATGCTGGCCGCACCAGGCCGGCTCGTACGTTGGTCGCTCGCAGAAAGATGGCATCGCGCCAGTAGCGGCTCCAGTTTGCAGCATAGTCTTCTGACCCCAGCAATTGCTGCACGATGTCTGACCGCCGGGATGGCGACGGATCCAGCCCAAAGCTGGTAATTTCTCCAGGTGTCGGAGGCCGCCCGGCCAGATCCAGAGAAACTCGTCTCAGGAACGCTGCATCGTCCACGATAGAAATGTAGCTTTCCTCACTGCCAGCAAGAATGAGCCGATCGACCTGTCGAGCCAATTCTGAAGCAGACGACGCATCCGACGCATCCGACGCTGAAACCAAGGGCGATAATGCGATCCAGAGTATTGCAAAAATGCGGGCGTTTTTCATAGTCGTCACTTCTTACCGGGGTGCCAGACCGCTGAACTCTGCGCACAAGTCGTCGCTTTTCACTACAGCGTCAACAGTCACCGGTACCGAGTGTTTCGCCAAATCTTCGCGAAAACATCGGTTGCTGGCAAAACGCCGCTGGGGTGGGGGACGTTCCGGTGATGTTCCTGCGTGGCATGGCAGGCAGAAAAGCATCAGTCGAAGCGGCGGCCTGGTGTCGTCCGAACACCGTTGCCTTCGTCCGTGCTCTATGACCGTTCGCTCAATTGAAATCCGGGACGGGGACGATCGGCGCCACGTCTTCCGACGACCCATTCTGTGCAACGATCTCAAAGTCGCGGAGATCAAGTTCTTCTTCCTGCAGCACCAGCTGGGCAATCGTCAAGTGGCGACCACTGACGGTAGCTCGCACTGACAGTGTCATTTCTCGACTTTCGTTCACCTGCAGTCTCGCGATATTCGATTCCACTCGACGATTCACGTCGCTGTCATCCAGCGTGCGATGGTCCAGACCATCGGGTAGCTCAAGACGGAGTGACACACCGTCGGCGGGAGCCGTGCCCACGTTTCTGACGCGAAAACGGACATCGATCCACTGGCCAACGGTCACGTTCGCGGGCAGCTTCTCCAGAGTCAGTTTGACTTCGGGACGCTCTACGATCGGAAGCGGCCGTCCATGATCCGGCCTTTCGTTCGGCGTTGGTCGCCGTCGCAATTCTCCGCTGACTGGAACGACGGCTCTGACCGCCGCCGAAGCTGATACTTCCGTGAGGGACTGATCTGAACCTGGTTCCACCGCCTTAATTCGCAGCTGCAACACCCGTTCCTGAAGCGGATCCAGATCCACCAGCCACATCACGACAGAATCCCGATAAACGGCCTGTGGCTGGACGTCCACCGGAAGCCAGCTCTGCGGCAGCAGTTCACGAACGATAAGTCCGTTTAGTCTTTCCAGGCCGGTATTGGTGACCCGAATCTCGATGTCAAAAATGTTGCCGGACGACCTGCGTGGTGTTCTCTTTTCCACTCGAACTTCGTTGCTTGAAACGAACTCACCGGGAACAATTCGGACTGCGGCCGCCAGATCATCGACGGCGAACTCTGAGTCCTCTGGAAGCGCTGCGGGAGACGCACCGGCGAACGCCTGCGTGCTGCTGAATGTTCTCCAGCCGTCACGACGCAGTGACATGACGGCCTGCTGAATCAGGACGCCTAATCGCCTGGAGCGCACTTGTCGACCCTGGCGTTCCACGAATGGTTCCATCGAAAGCTGCAAACGACTTCCTGA
>JAPYTO010000074.1 GCA_029941865.1 Fuerstiella sp.
GGCTGCTGGAGCAGCGGCTTGTTGTCATCAATCGTCCCGGAGCCGGTGGCACGATTGGCAGTCAGTTTGCCAAAGATGCCGAGCCCGACGGGTACACGATTCTGAATCTGCACGACGGCATCCTGTCTGCCCGACATGCCGGGCAGACCGATTACGGGCCGGAAGCTTTCGAACCCATTGCCGCAACAGGGCGAACCGGATCCATGGTCTGTGTGAAAGCCGGATCACGATGGACCAGCCTGCCCCAACTACTGAAGGCAGCTCGCGACCAGCCGAACACCATCACGTTCGCTGCCAATCTGGGGGCCCTCAGCCACTTTGCCGGGCTTAAGCTGGAATCTGCGTTTGACGGAGCCGGTTTTCGCTACGTTCCCACCGGCGGCGGAGCCAAACGTTTTGGCGACTTAATCGGCGAACATGTGGAAGTGAGTGTCTTTGCGGTCGCCGAATACGCTCAGTTCAAAGACGGTGGCCTGCAGGCGATCGCGTTCCTTGATACAGAGCGACATCCCCGGTTTCCGGACGTCCGCACGGCGGTTGAGGACGACATTGATGTTGTCTGGGATCTTATTCAGTACTGGTGGGCACCGCGGGGCACGCCGCAACACCGTGTCGACCGAATTGTGCAGATGCTGCGTGATGCGATGGCGTCTGATGCGATGCGCCAGCGATTGGAAGGACTGATGATTGAACCGCTGTTCCTGTCCGGTCAACCATTGCAGAAAGAACTTCTGAAACGCGAAGTTATCATTAGTCAGGTCGGCACGGGCGATCCCATCGAATTACCGGACACGCCTCTGTTCGTGATTATTGCGACCGTACTGCTGGGCATCGTCGCCGTTGTACAGCGCCGCATTCCAAAGCGGCGACGTCCCGCCGGAACCGATTCGACGACGGCTGACACTCCCCGGGAAATCGCAGTGGGTACAGGCCCCGGACACATCGAACAAAAATCTTCCCTGCGGCTACCACTGATCACGGCCGCTATGTTGCTGGCCTTCTGTGTGTTGTTTTCTCTGCGCATTGCTCCCTACTGGTTGCTAAGCACCTCTTTCATTCTCATTCTGGGCACGTGCCTGTTGAATCGCAATCGACGCAACATGTCTGCTTTGATTGCCTCCGCCGTGCTGGTGGGGCCGGGGTGTTATTATCTCTTCACTGAGGTCCTGGTCATTGACATTTGACGTGGTCAATCCGCTGTTTCTGTGGTGGACAACTCTGGGCGTAGTGCTCGGCGTGACAGTCGGCTGCATCCCTGGACTCACCGGGGCGATGGTGATCGCACTGACGTTGCCACTGACGTTTGCGATGTCGCCGCCGGATGCGCTGACTCTGTTGGTGGCAATCTACGTTGGTTCGGTCAGCGGTGGCTTGATCTCGGCAACGCTGTTGAATATTCCAGGCACACCGGCGTCGTTAATGACGACATTGGATGGCTTTCCGATGGCCGCCGGAGGACGACCCAGACGAGCGTTGTTGCTGGGCATCGCCGCATCGCTGGTGGGCGGCGTCTTCAGTTGGGGCGTATTGACACTGTTGGCCGAGCCGATGGCCGTCTGGTCGACGAGGATCGGTCCACCGGACATGTTTTCTCTGGTGATGCTGGCGCTGGTGCTGATCGCGGTGATCAGTCGTGAGTCGTTGACGATGGGATTGCTGGCCGGCAGTCTGGGACTGCTGTTCGCGATGCCTGGTATGCATCCCGCGACCGGGCAAAATCGCCTGACGTTTGGCTTCAGTGAACTCAACGACGGCTTTCGTCTGTTGCCTGTGCTGATTGGATTGTTTGCCGTCAGTCAATTGCTGAAGGATGTCGGAGGGGACGACACCGTCACGTCGGACGACGCAGGCAGCAAGTCACCCAGAGCCCCGGTCTTTTCAAAAGATCGGGTCTCTTCGACGCTGATTGCTCACGCCCCCGCGGACGTGACGCCGTCCTTTCGCGAATGGCTGGCAGCGATTCCCAACCTGCTGCGATCGTCCGTCATCGGGACGGTTGTCGGCATCCTGCCTGGTGTCGGCGCGAATATCGGATCGATTCTGTCGTACGCAACCGCTCGTTCACAATCGGCCACGTCGAGCGACTTCGGAACCGGATGCGAAGAAGGCATTATTGCCAGCGAAGCCGCCAACAATGCGACCGTCGGCGGTGCTTTGATTCCTTTGATTTCATTAGGCATTCCCGGCAGCGTGATCGACGCGATCCTGCTGGGAGCCTTTGTTATTCACGGACTGCAGCCTGGGCCATTGCTGTTTCAGAATAATCCGGAGATTGTGCAGACGATTACGCTGTCGTATCTGATTGCCAACATCATCATGTTCGGCTTTATGCTGTTGACGGCTCGCTGGATGGTGCGACTGGTACAGATCCCGAAGGGTCTGCTGGTTCCTGTGGTGCTGACGTTTTGCGTACTGGGTTCGTATGCTCTGGCCAACCGTATGTTTGATGTGTGGGTGATGGTTGCCTTTGGCGGACTTGGCCTGCTGTTCGATCGGCTAAGAGTTCCGACGGCGCCATTCGTTATCGGCTTCGTTCTGTCGCCGATCGCCGAAGAAAATCTTTGTGCGGCATTGATGGCCAGCGACGGCAGTTGGTGGCCGTTTGTGACCGAACCCGTATCGGCCGTGTTTTTTGGAATAGCCGTCATTGTGTGCGGCGTGACATTACGAGGACGTCGCGGGACATCCTGACTGACCGGTCCGCCATTCCGGCGACCTGGTCAAGGCGACAGCTCCACGCCCGAATCCGGCATTTGATGTGTCATGTCCGGCGCAAGACTGTCGCTTCGTGCGTGATACATTCTGACACGCAACGTTATTACTGTCCGCTCTGTTCAAGAGCCTTGGCCAGAGACGATTTGATTCCTTCCACGTAGCCCGGGTTCTTGTTTTTCAAGAGCAATTTTGAAGTGTGGGACTGCTTTGGCGGGTTCATCCAGACTCAAAAGGATGTCACCCAGGCCGCGATGAAAGAATTGGGCCAACTGATCATTGCGTGCTTCCGGTTTGGCCTTATCTGCTTCGAGTGCGACACGTAACGCCTCTTTCTTCTCGCCCAGTTTCAGTAGCGCCGAGGCGGCTTCTTTCAGGTTCCATGCCTGAGTCGTGGGGACCAGCGGCGCGATCTCCTGATAGACTTTCGCGGCGTTCCTGTAGTCTTTCGAGCGTGCATACTGCATCGCCAGCTTGCTTTTTTCGCGAGCGATTTTTGCGGCATCGGCAGCAGACAATTTTGAGTCGGACTTTCCGTCACTCGATGGATTGCGGACTTTATTGATCTTTTCCAGCTGCTTGATCAGCACGATCGCCCGTTGCGGATTTGACTTGACCCTCTGATAGATTTCCGACAGCATGTAGACGGACAGATAGTCGTCTGACTTTTTCTTCAAACGTTTTTCGTATCGTTTGATCAGGTTGTCAATCTGTCCGCGTTGATAGGAAAATCCGACAAAGCTGCGACGTGTGAGTGAACGCTTTGCGTTGCTTGTCGCGTTGGAAATGACGTATTCGGCCGCATCACGAAAGGGTTCAAATTCGGGAATCAGACGATATGCCTGCAGCAGGGCTTCGTTTGTCTTTAATCGCAGTTCGTCATCCGTTGTCAGTTTCAGGGCGGCTTCGAATGGCTTACGACTGGCTTTGAAGTTGCGAGAATTGTAGAACGCAACGCCGACCCCAAACGCTTCTTTGTCGGTTTTGTACTTCCCCGAACCCTGGCCGTTGGCGCTCTGCATGGCCGTCAATGTCAACGTGGCGGCGATAAACAGCGATTTGGCAGTGCGAGCTGACATGGCAAAGACTCCTGTTTGATTGCGAAAAAGCGTAGGGTCACGAAACATTCGACCCGCGGAGCGGAAAGTTCGCAAGCGTAAACGGTCATAGAAAATGGTCTGTCTTCGATTCATGAAGGCAGCAACAGCTTCTTCACGAGATTAGATCCTCGTGAAGGACCGTCGTTTGTTGCGGACGAGGTGCGTGAAGACGCCTGCCAATCGGGTCGCAGGTGGCTGGCCACGGCGTGGACTTGCTGTCCTCCGACCTGTCGAGCTATACAAGGACAGTCTCTGTGTCGCTTGCGGATGATCTGTTACTCACGCATTTCCAGACACGTGAGATTGACCTCCATAACTTTTTCGATCCTTATTGCCATACCGGATTCAGCCAAAGATACTGCCCCGGCGGTCGACACGTGGCTACCGGTGCATTTCTGGTCTTCAATATCTTCTTTCGTCGACGTGTTGTCCTGGTCGGGCGGTATGGCCTGATGCACGACATTTTGGCTTCCCTGTTCGCAGTTTGATTTCCATTCTATGCCTCGACCGGATGTTATCCTGATTGGAGCCAGCGTCCGCAGTTTTGCTCAGTCCGCACTGTGCGACGGAATTCGCCCGGTTTGCGTGGACATGTTCTGCGACGCGGATCTGCGTGCGTCTTTGCGGGAGTCTGGCCTGGCCGAAGCGTTTTGGTGCCGCCGTGTCGCTTCGTTCACTGACGTTGCCGGCGCGGTGGCCGATGTCGATCCGAACGTTCCGGCAATCGTGTTGGGTGGTCTCGAAAACCACGAAACCAGTCTTCAGCAACTGTCAGAGCAGCGTGCTGTACTCGGCCCGGACTGGAATACGATCCGGCAGCTGCGGAACCCGCAGCGTTTGTTTTTAGAATTGCGCGATCGTGGCTGCTGTATTCCTCGCTGTGTCGTGAAGGGTCAGGAACGGCCAACCCACCAACCGGGCATGCGTTGGCTGCGCAAGGATCGTCTTTCTTCCGGAGGTCAGGGCATTCGCTGGCACGTGGATTCCGATGAGTCGCCGCGACAACAATCGGAAACTGTGCTGACTGACGATCTGCAGGAATTCATCGATGGGATCCCCATCTCGGCTTCCTTCCTCGCAGTGGCAGGACCAGAAAACGAGTCAGCGAATCCTCAGCACGATGCCGTGCTGCTGGGCTGTGCGCTGCAGCTCAGCGGATGCCACTTGTTGCACGCTGCTGATTTCCACTTCTGCGGCAACGTGGGACCGCTGTCGCTGTCTGCAGAACTGACGGAGCAAGTGGCCAACGCGGGAAGAGCAGTTGCCGCGGCGTGGTCCGTGGGCGGTTTGTTTGGTGTCGATTTCGTCGTCCGGGGCGGGTGCCCCTTCATTGTGGAAGTCAACCCACGACCGACGGCTTCGCACGAATTGCACGAGCTCGCCCAGCCTGACCTTCCCGGCCATGTGTCATTGCAACTGGGGCGATCGACACAGCAGTGTTTTTCGGTGACCGGGGTGTCCGAACCCATCGCGCAGGCTGCAGGTTCTGGCCACCGACGCGAGCGTCGTGGCTGCTGGGCGCGATTTGTGATCTACGCAGATCAGGACTCCGTGATTGGTGCTGCCATGGAAACGGAACTGCTGACGCATTGCGTGGGCGATCGCGATGGTGCATCACACAACTTCTGGCTGGCGGACATTCCTTCCGCCGATACAGCGATTCTGAAGGGTACACCGCTGTGCTCACTCTATGTGGATCTTTCGACAAAAGACCCGCGTTTTTCAGCATTGCGGCCGTTGCCGGACCTTCTGCCGCTTTCGACTGCGCTACCCGTCAACGAACTTGTCGAAACAATTCGATCACAATTGGGCGTTCTGGCCAACCATTGAAATTTCGGGAAGTGAGTGCCACCTGGGACTCGCTACTTATCCGGATTAAGATCACAATCTCGTCTGCGTCGGTGAGATGAGTCGACCACGATTCAGTCTCAGGCTTCTTCCTTCCCACCAGGTTTTGAAGTCGTTTTAATACGTCGACGCGTTTCAAGAATTCCCTGAGCCACCAACGGAAGCGGCATTTTCTCTTCCGTAAGGCCGCTGGAATTCAGTTTGAGGGCCATGCCCACATCAGGAGTCACCAGACAGATCGATGAGTAAGGAAAAGTCAACGGACATTCAGATTTTGGGTGTGGATGTCAGCTTTGAACATGTTTCATTCCGAGCACCACTGAAGTTTGGTGGCCGCGTTGTTGATCACACATATTTGATCAACGCCGTGGTGACCGTGGAAACGCGAAACGGTAACCGTTGCCAGGGCTTTGGCAGCATGCCGGTCGGCAATGTCTGGGCGTGGCCTTCGGCGACTGTCGAACCGCCGGATTCCGAAAAAGCGATGATGGAGTACGCCGAAAAGTTCGGTGAGCTGTTCGAAAGCTACCCGGACTTCGGACACCCGCTCGAAATCCAGTATCAGGTGGGCGCGGAATTCCACCATCAGGCACAAAAGGTGTCTGACAGGCTCGGACTTGATGAGCCCATACCGGAACTGGCTCAACTTGTGTCCACCAGCCCCATCGACGCGGCGTTGCACGACGCATACGGTCGAGTTCATAAGGCCAGCAGCTTTAACCTGCTGTCGGCCGAATTCTGTAATCAGGATCTGGCGTATTACCTTGACGATCAATTCGCCGGTGAATACCTCGACCAGTACACGTCTCGCGAGCCGGTACCGAATCTGCCGCTGTACCACCTTGTTGGCGCTCTTGATTCGCTGACCGATGCAGACGTCACCGATCGTCCGGATGATGACCTTCCGATGACTCTGGGCGAATGGATCGCAGCGGACGGATTGACTCACCTGAAAATAAAACTGGCGGGGGACAACCTGGACTGGGATGTCGACCGAGTCCTGGCCGTCGAGAAAATAGCCGCGGAAGCTCAGTCTCTGCGCGGCTGTGCAGCGTGGTTCTACAGCTGCGACTTCAACGAAAAGTGCGAATCCGCCGAATACGTGATCGAGTTTCTCAATCGGGTCAAGCAGGGCGTGCCGGCGGCGTACGATCGAATTCAGTACATCGAACAACCCACAAGTCGCGATCTGGAGGCAGCGTCGGCGGCAAAAATGCACGAGGTAGCGAAGCTGAAACCTGTGGTCATTGACGAAGCACTGGTCGACTATGAATCCCTGCTGAAATGTCGTGAGCTTGGCTATTCCGGCGTCGCGTTAAAGGCCTGCAAGGGACAGACAGAATCGCTGCTGGCCGCTGCGGCAGCTCAGAAGTTCGGCATGTTTCTGTGTGTTCAGGATCTCACCTGCCCGGGAGCGTCCTTTCTGCAATCGTGCAGTCTGGCGGCAAGAATTCCAGGCATCGCAGCCATCGAAGGAAATGCGCGGCAGTACTGTCCCGGCCCCAACAGCAAATGGGCGAAGCGCTATCCGGCGCTGTTTTCGATTAAGGATGGGTCTGTCGGAACCGGTAAGCTTTCTGAACATGGCCTCGGATTTCATTCCTCAGAATGGACGTCGGGCATCGGAGCGCTCTCCAATGAAGACCTTGCGTCCTCGTTTGAGGCGACCGAACGCATCACGCGCAAAACCGCTCGCGACGAAAGCTGAGTTTGGCCAGGAATTCGGGAGTGGACTGGAGGCAGTTCCAAAATCAGGAAACCGCCTGGTCGAAGAAGAGTTTCGATCAATTGTCCTCGCCAATGTTTTCACACTCCGGCTGCAAATTGACGTCGTTGGATGTAATTGCCACGTTGTGGCAGTAGCATGACGTCATACCAAAACCCTGCCGATTCAGGAATGCCTTCGGAGTTCACCGATGCTCGCCCTTCGTTTTTTCTCCGCCGTTCTCTTGCTCATCACTATTGTCCACAGCCCATCGGCCGTCCAGGCAGACGCGACGAGCGACGCGAACAGTATTCTTTCGGAATCCGGCGTGTCGGCAGGCTTTGTCGTGCATCTGGGAGCCGGCGATGGTTCGTTGACAGCGGCTCTGCGACAGAACGATCTCATTCAGGTCCACGGTCTGGAAGCCGATCCGACCAACGTACAGGTCGCTCGAAAGCGGATCCGGGCCGCCGGCGATTATGGCGAAGTCTCCGTTGTGAGATTCAACGGCAAACAATTGCCGTACGTCGACAACCTTGTGAACCTGTTCGTTACCGAAGATGTCGGCGACGTACCGCTCACCGAAATCGTTCGGGTACTTGTGCCCAACGGCGTGGCCATGGTTAAAGGCGCTGATGGCAAGTGGACGAAGACCGTCAAGCCGCGGCCCGACGATATCGACGAATGGTCGCACTATCTGCACGATGCCAGTGGAAACTCGGTGGCTCATGATGACGTCGTCGGTCCGCCGCGACATCTGCAGTGGGTCGGCAGTCCCCGGTGGGCCCGACACCATGACCGCATGGCCAGCATGAGCGCTCTGGTTTCCACAAACGGTCGCATGTTTTACATTATGGACGAAGGCAGCCGGATCTCCATTCAGCTGCCGCCCCGTTGGAAACTGGTCGCCCGCGACGCCTTCAACGGTTCCATGCTGTGGAAGCGAGATATTGAGAACTGGCAGAGTCACCTGTGGCCGCTGAAAAGTGGTCCCACGCAATTGTCTCGTCGTCTGGTGTCCAGCGGTGACACAGTCTTCGCCACGCTCAGCATTAACGCGCCTCTGACAGCATTGGACGCCCGCACCGGTGAAACTCTGCGAACGTATGAAGGCAGTGACGCGACGGAAGAAATCATTCACACCAACGGACTGCTGTTTTTGGTGGTGCGAAAAGGAAAAGCGGAACTGGCCGACTACGTACCGTTGAATGCGACCGTCGGCGATCAGGCGAAGGTGCGTGAATTGTTCTGGGACGAAGAGCCACGGGTGGTGATGGCGTTCGAAGCCGACACGGGCAAACAGTTGTGGGCCACGAAAACGAAAGTGTCTCCGCTGACGTTGTCTGCTCACGGAGACAACGTCTACTTCCACGACGGCGAAAAACTGGTCGCGCTGAATCAGCAGACTGGCGACGTAGCATGGAATACCGAACCGGTGACGCGGCGCAAGACGTTTACGTTCAACTTTGGCCCGCGAATGGTCGCGTACGAAGACGTTGTGCTGTACTCCGGGGGTGATGGAAAAATGATCAGCGTGGACGCGGCCACCGGCAAGGAATTGTGGAGTGCGAAGCACCCGAATTCCGGGTATCAGTCGCCTCAGGACCTGATGGTGCTGAAGGGGCTGGTGTGGTGTGCACCAACGACAGCCGGCAAAGACAGCGGCGTGTTTACGGGACGCGATCCTCGCACCGGCGAAGTAATAAAGGAATTCGCGCCGGATGTCGACACCTACTGGTTCCACCACCGCTGCTACATCGCGAAGGCTACCGATAATTTCCTGATGCCGTCCCGCACAGGGATCGAATTCGTCGATCCGGAAAAAGAACATTGGGACATTCATCACTGGGTGCGAGGTGGCTGTCTGTACGGCGTGATGCCATGCAACGGCCTGACCTACGCTCCACCTCACAACTGCGCGTGTTATCCGGAAGCGAAGCTGTTTGGCTTCAATGCACTGGCTCCTTTCGCTCCGACTCGCCCTGTTCCCGGTGAAGTTTCCGAGGTGGGCCGCCTGGAGCTGGGAGCGGCTTACCGTAGTGAACTGGCCGCTGTGGGCAGCGGCGGTGCCGATGACTGGCCAACGTACCGCAGTGACGCAGAACGAAGTGGCATGACAACGATGCCGATCGAACCGAAAGTCGATAACAAGTGGTCGGTGAAAATCGGTGGCCGACTGACGTCGCCCGTGATCGCTGCAGGACACGTCTATGTGGCGCAGATCGATACTCATACGATCTACGCCCTGGACGAGAAATCCGGCGACGAGCAGTGGACATTTACCGCCGGGGCACGGATTGATTCGCCGCCGACCGTGCATCGTGGTCGAGTGGTCTTTGGTGGAGCTGATGGCTGGGTGTACTGCCTGCGTGCCAGTGATGGTGAACTTGTCTGGCGCTACCGCGCCGCTCCACTGGATCGTCGGACGATGGCGTACGAACAACTGGAATCGCTGTGGCCGGTGCACGGCAGTGTGCTGATTCGTGACGACACGATTTATACCGTCGCTGGTCGATCCAACTTTCTGGACGGCGGGCTGAGACTGCTGCGTCTGGACCTGAAGACGGGGACAAAAGTTTCTGAAACAATCATGGATCACACTAACCCGGCCACCGGAAATAACCTGCAGGAAGTTCTTCAGGTTTTGCAAATGCCTGTTGGTCTGCCGGACATTCTGAGTTCGGACGACAAGTACGTATACATGAAGTCGCAGAAGTTTGACCTTGAAGGCAACCGCCTTGAGATCGGTCCGAACTCCGGTGACTTTGCCGGACAGGCGTCCAAACAACGCGGTGACGGAGCTCACCTGTTTGCTCCGATGGGATATCTGGACGACACATGGTTCCATCGATCGTACTGGGTGATGGGCCAAAGCTTCGCTGGCGGACATGCCGGATACTACCAGGCCGGCAAGTTTGCCCCGTCCGGTCGAATTCTGGTCAACGGCGACGGCTATGTGTATGGCTACGGTCGCAAGCCGGAGTACCTTCGCTGGACCACAACACTGGAACATCAGTTGTTTGCCGCACCACCGGAACCACCGGAGATTCCGGAAGGCTTTCTGAAAAAAGGCGGGGGTGGCAAAGCCAACTCCGTCGCTGTCAGCTTTGGCAAGTCACCGAGTCTGGATCCCACGAGTAAGCCTTTGACGGTGGAAGCGTGGATGACGTCGACCAAGCCAAGAGGCACCATTATTGCTCGCGGAGGGCCCACGGAAGGATTCGCATTGACGCTGGCCGGTGGTAAGCCGCAGTTCCATATTCGAGCAGATCGTAAACTCACGACAATCACTGCCCCCAAACGAGCGGTCGGTGGCTGGCACCATATCGCCGGGGTGCTGACAGAAGACAAGCAGATGCGTCTGTACGTCGATGGAGAAATGGTGGCGGACGGCGAGGCGACTGGCCTGCTGGCTGGCGATCCTGCTCAGGGAATGGAAGTCGGTGCCGACGATCAGAGTGCCGTGGGTGAATACCAGTCTCCCAATCCATTCGGGGGCGTTATTGACGAAGTCAGACTGTATTTCACCGCCGCGACAGACGAACAGATCGCGGCCCGTTTTGCGGACGGCGACGAACTAGCGGCCGATCCTGTCCTGGTTGTTGGGTTCGACGACGGAACGGCCCGCGACCTTTCCACTCACCGCAACAACGGCACCGTGGGCGGTGGCAAACCCGTGGAAGGCAAAGTTGGTCAGGGAATCCAGTTCACTGTCGGCCGCAATCAGAAGAAGGCGGGAGCCAATAAAAATGCCAACAAAGCCGGTGGCAGTCTGGTGCAGCCCAAGTGGACAGCGGACGTGCCGATCTATGTTCGAGCCATGGTGCTGGCAGGTCAGAATCTGTTCATCGTCGGCCCGCCGGATATTATTGACGAAGAATCAACGTTCCAGAAACTGACCGAAAAGGATCCCGAAGTACAAACGCTGTTGGCGCAGCAGGACGCAGCTCTGGATGGAAAAGACGGAGGACTGTTGTTGGCCGTCAACGCCGATACAGGCGAAGTGGAGCACAGAGTTGAACTCGGCACTCTGCCCGCCTGGGACGGGCTTGCCGGTGCCAACGGACAGTTGTTCCTGTCGACGCTGGACGGACAGGTGATGTGTTTCGGCAAGTAAGTTTGGCGTCTGGGGCGAGGTCTGCCGACCTTGTCCGCGCACAGCGCAGTTGAGCGTTCTGCCCGCTGGCGTCCAGTCGATCATGACCTACCGGTATGAGTCAGTTTGCACAATGAGGCCGCTTGCTATTCCTATTGTCGTTGTCCTTCTTTCGGCCGCTGCGAATGCATGCGTCGTGCCCGTGTTTCGCTATGCGCTGGAACGCTGGCGACCGGACGTCTGTGACGCGATCGTGTTTCACGACGGGCCACTGACGAAAGCTCAGCAGGCGTTTGTGCAGCAACTGCAGACGGCTTCTTTCAAGCACAACGGGCCGACCAACATAGAAGTGTATCAGCAGAACATTGCGGACAACATGGACGACGCTGTCAGTGTGTTGTGGGAAAATCTCAGCCGGCAGCCGTCCCTGACGTTGCCGTACGTCGTCGTCCGGTCCACGGTCGCAGGTCAGGTGATCAACAATTGGCGGGGATCCATCGACGATGCGATGAAGGCTGAGTTACTCGCATCTCCTGCACGTGATGAACTCGGCAGACGCCTGCTGACGGGACACTCCGCTGTCTGGCTGGTCCTGAAGTCGGATAATCAGGACCGCAACGACGCGGTCGTTCAGTTGCTGGACGAGCAGCTGAAACTGCTTAGTCAGAGAATTCCGATTCCAGAAGGCATCGGTTTACCGGGATCTGAGCTGTTTTCGGACATACCGCTGCTGATGAAGTTTTCCGTGCTGGAAATCGATCCGGCTGATGACAGGGAACAGTTTCTTGTCGATTTGCTGACGGGCTTTGAACCGGATTCAATCAACAACGGAGAACCACTGGTCGTCCCCGTCTTTGGTCGTGGCCGAGCTCTGGAAGTGATTCCGGCAAAGCAGCTTGATGTCGGGCTGATCGAAGATCTGACGTTGTTCCTGTGCGGAGCATGTTCGTGTCAGGTGAAAGAACGGAATCCTGGTTTCGATGTGCTGATGACTGCACACTGGGAACGGGAACTTTTCGGCGAAGACGCAGAAGAATTCGCTTCGCAGATGGTCGTGGCAGCCACGACCTTCGTCGAACCGGTTCTGGTTCCGATCCCGTCGGGAAGTTCGAAGAACGAAGTATCCGTCGACATTGACAAGGCGGGCGCGGTTTCACCCAGGCATCCAGGTTCCTGGTTGTCAGGGGGCATGATTTGCCTGGTGGCAATCGTGATTGCGATTGTGTTGGGCCATTCGATGAAGACCTGATTGACATCCTGACCTTCGGCAATTTTCCGGCACAACTAAAAACAACATTCCATGAATCGAACTTTGGCAGCAATGATTCTTTCGCTCGCGGTGCTTGCCGGCCTGCTGAGCGTGATGATGACCTCGGATCCCCGGCCACGGCTGGGCGGAGACGCAGGTTCGGCCGACGCCGTGCCGATCATGTTTTACTGCGCTGCCAGCAATCGAGCGGTCATGGAAGCCATTAAGACGGACTATGAACAGGAAACGGGGCTGCGGCTGGAGATTCAGTACGGGCCGTCGCAGACGCTGTTGTCGTCGATTGAAGTCACTCATACCGGGGATCTGTATCTTCCCGCGGACGACAGCTATCTGACGATGGCACGTGAAAAGGGATTGGTTGACGAGATTATTCCGCTGGCTCGACAGCAGGGTGTGGTTGCCGTCAGGAAAGGCAATCCGAAGTCGATCACGTCATTTGATGATCTGTTGCGCAATGGTGTGCGACTGGTTCAGGCCAACCCGGACGCGACCGCCATCGGAAACGTGACGCGACAGGTTTTGCAGGAACAGAAGCTCTGGGAAACGCTTGACCAGGCGACCACGGCCTATCGCACAACGGTTACTGAAGTGGCCAACGATGTGCTGGTCGGCGCTGCAGATGCGGGCATCGTCTACGACGCGGTGTTGCACACCTATCCTGATCTGGAGTTCGTGGAATTGCCGGAACTGCGGGACGCGTCGTCAGACGTTGCCATTGGCGTTGTTTCCAGCACCAGCCAGCCTCAACGAGCTCTGCATTTTGCTCGATACGTGTCTGCACAAGACCGCGGCCTGAAACGGTACGCGGAATTCAGCTTTCGAGTCAAACAGGGCGATGAGTGGACGGATGTGCCCGAGCTGGCGATCTTCGCTGGCTCAATGCTGCGTCCGGCCATTGACAGTACCATTGGCAAGTTTGAGGAACGGGAGGGCGTGCTGGTCACTCGAGTCTACAACGGCTGCGGGATTCTGGTTGCTCAGATGAAAGCCGGTCAGCATCCGGACGCCTACTTTGCCTGCGACACCGAATTCATGCAGCAGGTACCGGATCTGTTTCCCGAATCCGTGGACGTGACGCAGAACGAACTGGTGATACTGGTCGAAAAGGGCAACCCTCACGATATCAAATCGCTGCAGGATCTCACCAGACCCGGGCTGCGAGTCGGCGTGGGTCACGAAAAACAGTGTGCGATGGGTTGGCTGACTCAGAACACGCTGAAGGAAGGCGGCGTTCAGGAGGAAGTGATGGCCAATGTCACGGTGCAGACACCGACGGGCGACATGCTGGTCAATCAGTTGCGGACGGGCTCGCTGGATGCTGCGGTCGCCTATCTCACCAACGCGGCCGGTGCTGCCGAGTACGTCGACGCGATCCGGATTCAGGGCATCGAGTGCAGTGTGGCGACTCAGCCGTTTGCAATCGCCCAACAGTCGCGATACCGTCAACTGGCCAGCCGGCTGTTCGAACGGATTTGTTCCGCAGAGTCTCAGCAGGACTTTCAGGCGGAAGGTTTTCGCTGGCAGGTTGGTGCGAAGGTTCCCGCTGCTGCCGGCCCGGAGTAATTGCGGCGACGTTGTAGAAAAACACTGTGCCTGACCAACAGCCATACACCAGCAATGCACCGTACGCGCCACCCGAAGGGAGAACTCTGTCGCGGCGCCGTTCAGACATGCCGTTCTTTCTGGTGATGGGCGGGCTGTCGTCCAGCTTTATCCTGCTGATCGTGCTGCTGCTGGCCGCTGATTTTATCTTTATTTCGCCGCATGAATTCAAAGCGGCCCTGCTGAAGCCAGAAATCCAGGCGGCCTTTCGGTTGACTCTGATTACCTGCACGGTGGCCGCTGTCATGTCTGTGTGGGTGGGCACTCCGCTGGGCTATCTGCTGTCACGGTACAGGTTTCCCGGTCGCTGGCTGGTGGACACGCTGGTCGACATTCCCATCGTGTTGCCGCCGCTGGTGCTGGGACTGAGTCTGCTGATTCTGTTTCATCTGCCCATTGGCAACTGGCAACTGGAAGCCTGGCTGCGGGACGATGTCGGGTTTCCGGTGACGTATCGCTGGCCCGCCGTCATTCTGGCTCAGTTTTCCGTGGCCTGCGCATTTGCCGTGCGGACCATGCGGGTGACTTTCGATCAGATCGATCCGCGTGCCGAAGACGTGGCGCGAACGCTGGGGTGTACTCGCGGCCAGGCGTTTTTGCAGATTGCGTTGCCTCAGGCGTGGCGCGGTATCATCGCCGCCGCAACGATTTCCTGGGCGCGGGCACTTGGTGAATTCGGTCCGATCCTGGTTTTTGCCGGAGCCACCAGAATGCGCACGGAAGTTCTTTCGACATCCGTGTTTCTGGAATTGAGCATCGGCAACCTTGACGCCGCCGTGGCGGTATCGCTGCTGATGGTGGCAATGGCGGTGGTGGTGCTGCTGTTGTTGCGAGTCCTTGGCACAGGACTGACGGCATGATCGAACTTCGCGACGTGACAGTGACGGCAGGTCAGTTTTCGCTGCAGCAGATTTCGTTCAAGGTGAATCAAGGCGACTACGGTGTGCTGATGGGGCAGACGGGGCGCGGTAAGACCACGATTCTGGAATCCATCTGCGGTCTGCGCAATATCACGTCGGGAGAGATTTTGATTTGCGATCAGAACGTGACGGATTGGTCGCCCGGCGATCGCCAAATCGGCTATGTGCCACAGGATCTGGCCCTGTTTCCCACTTTTTCTGTGCAGGCCCATCTTGAGTTCGCTTTAAGACTGCGCAAACGCCGTGCGAAGGATATCGCCCTGCGGGTGTCTGAATTGTCGAACGTACTGGGAATTGATCACTTGCTGAAGCGATCAATCATCGGTCTTAGCGGTGGCGAACGGCAACGTGTGGCTTTGGGGCGAGCCCTCTCTTTTCAACCATCCGTTCTGTTGCTGGACGAGCCCTTCAGTGCTCTGGACGAATCAACTCGATCTGAGATGCATGTGCTGCTGCGAGCCGTGACAGAATCCACAGGCGTCACTACTCTTCACGTCACTCACAGTAACGAAGAGGCTGAAGCGCTGGCCAACCGCAGATTCGTTTTGCACGATGGCGTTGTTTCTGAAGCCGCCCAGGTGGTCTGAACGGAACCGTCGCTTGCTGACTGGGGAAAAGTTCGCTGCCTGTTCGACGTGTCCTATTGGTTGGAAGTGCAGTCTCCGGGAACCCGAAGGGAAGAAGCGTCGATGAAGGTGGCAATCCAGTTTGAAGCTCAGTTACGCCAGGTCGCTGGCACCGGGAACGTCGATATTGATGTCCCGGAAGGCAGCAGTGTGCTGACGGCGCTGCAGCAGGTGGCAGCTTCCAGCAACGAGGGGCTGCGCGACCGCGTGTTTTCCCAAAAGGGAATATTGCAGGCCAGCGTGCTTGTATTTGTCAACGACCAGCCCGTGCCGTCGCAGTCAGCAAACGCTCACGTACTTAGTGCTGGCGATACGGTTTTGTTGCTGCCGCCGATTTCGGGTGGTTGAGCGACAGACGCAGGCATCGGCTTCAATGATTTTCACAGGTAATCGGCTGTAATGACCAAGTCCCTTCCAGATCTTTCTGACGCAGAACGAGCTCGCTACGAATGGCAAATGTGGACACCGGATGTTGGCGAACAGGGACAGCGGAAACTCAAGGCGGCCAGCGTCCTCGTCTCGCGACTCGGTGGAGTTGGCGGCACGGTCGCCTACTATCTGGCGGCGGCCGGAATCGGGAAACTGGTGCTGGCCCATGCCGGCAACGTCAAGCCCAGTGATCTCAATCGTCAGCTGCTGATGACGACCGACTGGCTTGGCAGACCCCGCCTGAAATCCGCGGAACGGCGTTTGCTGCAACTCAATCCTGAGGTGGAGATTCATACGACTGCCGAAAACCTGTCAGAAGACAACGCTGCCGCCCTTGTTGGTCAGGTTGATATTGTCGTCGACGCGGCTCCGCTGTTCCACGAACGATTCGCCATGAATCGCGCTGCTGTCGAACAGAGAAAACCGCTGGTCGAATGTGCGATGTATGACCTGGATGCACAGTTGACGACCATCATCCCGGGCGAAACACCGTGTCTGAGCTGCATTTATCCGGACGACCCGCCAACATGGAAGCGTGAATTTCCTGTGTTCGGTGCAGTGTCCGGCATGATTGCGGCCATGGCCGCCGTGGAGGTCATCAAACTGATTACTGGCATTGGCGAGCCAATTGCGGGCAAAATGTTATGGGTCAATCTGCGAACGATGGACTTTCGCAAACTTCCCATCGCGCGACGCAGCGACTGTCGGATCTGTGGAGACGTGCCCACAAGCCAGAACGGTTGAATTGGAATCGTGCTGTGCGCGGGTCTCCCGACTCAGCACCTGCGGGACTGCAGGTCTCACCGGAGTTTACGGCATGCGACGGAGGGAGACCGGCGGTCGAAGAACGGGCGAGGTCTGGAGACCTGCGCCCAGCGCGCTTACGTTGTCAATTTCCATGATCGTCGCTGGTGCTTCCTGCTGTGACATCACCACAGGCAGTCGCCAGATAATCGTAGCGATGCCGACTATGATGCAGTACGCCGCAAAAAGGTGGAGCTGACGCTGAGAAATCAGTTTCAGCAGCCAGTTCAATGCGAAATAGCCTACGATAAATGACGTGAAGGAACCGGCCAGCATTGCTCCAAACGAGATCGTCGGTTCGACGTTGTGCCTCAGTTCCACGAATTTAAGCAGACCTGCACCGGCAATCGGTGGAATTGCCAGCAGGAACGAGAATCGAGCCGCTGACCTGCGGTCCAGTCCAAGCAACATTCCGCCCGCAATCGTGCTGCCCGATCGAGAGACGCCGGGAATGATGGCGACTGCCTGAAACATTCCGATCAACCAGGCTTTGAAACAGGACATGCGTTCCACCTGTTGACTGCCGCTTTCCATACGCTGACCAATCAACAGCAGCGCCGCGGTAAAGAACAGGGCAAAGGCGGGCAGCAGCGGCTCGGTGAATGCGGATGCAATCGTGTCTTCAAATGCGAGGCCAACGATGGCAACCGGGACCGAGGCCAGAACGATCAGGCCGCACATACGAGGTTGGTGTCGAAGTGCGAGGATATCTCGCCTGAAGACCAGCAGAATCGAAAACAATGATCCCATGTGCAAGGCAACGTTCAGTGCCATGCCACCGGCGCCGAATCCATGTCCGGTGATTTCTTCAATCAGTTTGTCGGCGATGACAAGATGCCCCGACGAACTAATGGGTAGAAATTCAGCGATTCCCTGCACAACGCCCAGGATGACTGCTCGGATAACTTCTGAATCAGGCGGCTGCATGTTACGTGGTCTTGCCTGATGTTTGCTGCGAAGTGAAGAACGTCTGCGTCTATGGACGCCGGGCAGCTTCTTCGTGAGGATTGTCGACTGAAGCCAATCGTGTCCGTCTGGGAGGACGCTATCAGGGTCTGGATCAGAACGCCGCAGAATATACGGCTGGAGCTGATCTTTCGGAATATCGCTGCTTTGTTTCGCGCGTTGCGCGCCAAGGTAGGCGTGCTGACTTCTTCAGAACAGGTAGAATTCTGCCGAATCGCAAACACATTCTGCACATTGCCGCCACTTCGTGCGGCGTTAATTGCGTTCTTAATTCCACTTTGTGCCGTGCCTGCGACTAGTCCCCGCCGCCCCGTGTCGGTTACCTGATGAGCCTGGTGCGACATCGTGGCAGGGCGATTGAACGATGTTCCTGCAGGCCCCGGGGCGATCGGAAGCCCGTTCGTGCATCTCGGTTGGTAGACGGCGCCGTCGAGCCAATAGCGCTGTGCATGAACGTCCTGAGCGCCACAATTGTTGTGTTTCCACTGTGTGGCTGGTACGCCGCGATTGCAGTGGAAATTTCGGCCGCGCCGATTGTCCGGTCAGCGCGATTGGAACGATCAATCTGCTGTTCGATTGTCGACTGTCGACTGTCGAAGTTGGCACGTGCACAGACGGCAAATCTGACAGTATGCCCCGTTTCCGGTGGAGCGAATCCACATAATTCGTCATCTGTTCGGCGTTGCCGGCTTCGGGGCAATTTCGATGAGCTACGTTGAACCAAAATGGCCTTATTACCAGTTGTGGCAAACATCCTGTTACGGCGCTCGTGCAGTCGCCTTCAGATTTCCTACCGATTTTCCCCGAAAGTTCGACAGTGCCCCAGTTGTCGTCAACAGATCGAATCGTGCTTGGCCTGGTCAGTCTCGCGGTGAGCGTATTGCTTGTTGCGGGGTTGTTTGGGTTGATTCCAAACCCACGTCTGCAGGAGCAACAGTCCCGCAGAGTGTTCTGTGAATCCACGGCTGTGACGTTCATGGAATTGGCCAAACGCATGGATACCGATGGGCTGCAGAGGACGCTGGACCAGATCCGGGGGCGAACAGTGATCCACGGTGAAACAGCCAACCAGGGTGAATCAGGCATCCAGGTGAGTACAGACATCCAGTCGATTGGTGTCCGTAAATCTACCGGTGAACTGATTGTGCAGTCAGGTCCCCATACTGATCTGTGGGAATCAACCGGTGTGGACCCGGTTAACGACAACGAGTACATCGTTCCCATTGCAGCCGGCAGCGAGCGGTGGGGATCTCTGGAAGTCCACTGGGCTGAATCCAAATGGGTCATGATGGGGGTCCCGCTGCGGCCGGACTTCGTACTGACGATTTTCGTCGGCCTGGTTCTGCTTTTGGTCTTTTCTCTTTACCTGAAAAAGGTCCTGAAACACATCAGCCCCAGCAAGGTTGTGCCCACACGTGTGCGTGACGCCCTGAATTCGCTGAGCGAAGGGTTGCTGGTGCTGGACAAGAATAATTCGATCGTCCTTGCGAACGATTCGTTCGCCGCCGCGACCGGAGCCGCATCTGAGGAACTGATAGGCAAGAAGCCCAGTCTTCTTGATTTCGCCGTCTCAGGGGCAGCAGACAACCAGGAACTACCCTGGGAAACTACGTCCCGGAATTCCAAGCCGCTCAAGGGAGTCATTCTTATTCGGGGCGAAGGCGCCGACCAGCGGACCTACTCGGTCAGCACCGTTCCTGTGCGCGATAACGACAATCAGAGCCGCGGTGTCGTTGCAAGTTTCGAAGACGTTACTCAACGGCAACGCAAGCAGGAAGAACTCCGTGAAGCGTTGTCCACACTGAAGACCTCAAGCGATGAGATTCGTACACAGAATCGGGAGCTGGAATGGCTGGCGACACGTGATACGTTGACCGGCTGTCTGAATCGTCGCAGCTTCTTCCGTGACTTCGAATTGACCTGGCAGAAATCGCAGGCCGAAAAGCTGCCGATGTCCGGCGTGATGGTGGACATCGACCACTTTAAGGCTGTCAATGACAATCACGGCCACGGTACCGGCGACGAAGTTCTGCGAGTCGTCTCGGCGGCCATCATGAAAACTGTTGGTCCCGACGATCTTGTCTGCCGATACGGTGGTGAAGAGTTTACAGTGCTGATGCCGCATACAACAATCGATGAAGCCGAAATGAAGGCCGAGAAATGTCGGCTGGCGATCAAGGCGTTGGAGTTTCCGAAGCTCAAGGTGACCGCGAGTCTTGGTGTTTCAGCGTTGTGCCAGGATCCTGAATCGACACAGGATTTGCTGGATCAGGCGGACAGATGTCTGTACGTGGCCAAACGTAATGGCAGAGATCAGGTTGTTCGGTGGGACAAAGCGCAGGAACAAGTGGCGCAGCTTTCCGAAGACACAGCTCCGACACGTGCAGATGAGCAGGACAAGAAGGTCGCGTCTTCCATTCCGTTCCACGCCGTCGCGGCACTGACCTCAGCACTGGCACATCGAGACCAGGCGACCGCCGTACACAGTCGTCGCGTCGCTGATATGTGCGTTGCTGCCGCCGAAGGGCTGCTTTCACTGCGTGAATGTTATGTCCTGGAAATCGCCGCGTTGCTGCACGACATTGGCAAAATCGGAATCCCGGACTCAATTCTGCGTAAACCCGGTCGGCTCACCAAGGAAGAGTTTGAGGCTGTTCATCAGTACAACCGTATGGGTGTCGAGATGGTCCGAGGCTCCTTTGGCGCGACGGTGCTGACGGAAATTGTGGAGCAGCACGTCGTGTATTACGACATGAGCAATTGTGAACGCGGTGCCGGACCGTCGCACAACCCGTCGATTTCGGCCAGGATTCTTGCCATCGCCAATGCCTACGACACGATGGTCTCAGAGCTTTCCTACCGAAATCAGATGTCTCGCGTTCAGGCGTTTGCCGAACTCCGCAAGTTCGCCGACACGCAGTTCGATCCGGAACTTGTGGAGCGATTCATCGGTGTCGTCAA
The DNA here is from genome assembly GCA_029941865.1 of Fuerstiella sp. Classification (GTDB taxonomy): domain Bacteria; phylum Planctomycetota; class Planctomycetia; order Planctomycetales; family Planctomycetaceae; genus Fuerstiella. The sequence goes on from JAPYTO010000074.1 coordinate 21,040, forward strand.
GTCCCGCCACCACCTGCATCCGGAAGCGGAATCTCAAGTGACAAGAGAGTCGGCGTTGAGCATCGGTTTGTTGCTGGAACATCTGGTCGCTGCGCTGGACGACCAGGATCTCGAACAACTGGCCGACATCACCACGTCACTACAAATCACGGCGACCACACATGGTCTGATGGACATCGCAAAACTGACCAAAATACTGCATGACATGCTGGACGATGACTACGACCAGATTGAATTCATGCAGATTGCCGGTGAATTGCTGGACCTGTGTCGTTCGACTCAGAACACACTTCTGGTGTCCGCGCAGCAACCCCGCAAAGAGGCAGCAGTGCTGGCCTGAACGCGATTCCGCCGGATATCTGCCTGAGCCCCACGTGAAGACACGTGGCCGTTGCGCCGTACGTGGACAACTCAAATCGGCACAGCAGCTGCGTGCCATGTCGTCGCTCGGTGTTTTCACCAGGGATTACAGTCGGAAACGGAAGGTCTCAAACAGGTAGCGGACCAGCCACTGCCACGCGGTTCGGTCGTCAATCAGAATCCGAGCCCTGCCACGCATGCCGGGTTTGATCAATGGAGCGTCGTTCACGCTGTCCTCATGAATGAAGTGCATCTCGACAGTGGCGCGGAAGGCGGTGCTGGTCAGCGTTTCCTGACCCTTGCCGTCGGGCCGCGTAGTCAGTGTGCCACCGTACTTCGTGGTGAGCGATTCCGGGGCCACCTTTTCTCCTCGGCGTGACATCAGTGTCATGGGAGCAACGTATGACAGGTGCGGTAGTTCATCCAGCTTCAGTTCGACTTCCATGTCGTCAACAAAGTCTTCACGGTCTGACTGGTCGATGTACATCACCGCGTGCAATTCGTTGGTTGGCGCGATGCTCATCAACTCTTCTCCCGCGTCCACGAAACAGCCGCGGTTTTCGGGATCCAGAGGTGTGCCGTGCCAGCGGTTCAGTTTCGTTCTGTTGATCTCATCGCGTTGTGGTGCCGGAACTCGATTTGGAGCGACAATGGTTCCCGAGGAGGGTGCGTAGATCACTCTGGATCTGAGTAGCCGAACCAGTTCGGTCATGCGGTGCCGCAGTTTGACCAGCGTAGTGACCTCACGCTCGATCTGTGTCGACATGTCTCGTCTCAGTTCGCCTTCAGAGATGCTGTGGCTCTCTGCTTTCTTTATCTGCGAGAGATACTGCTGCAGAATGGCGGACAATTCATCGCGATACTGGCTGGCCTGACCATCCTCCATGATCGCCAGCACCTGACCTTCGGCGACCGTATCACCGGCCCGCACCGGATCAGAATATTTCTCCGGTTCGGGCAATGAAGCGAACAGGTCCGGCCGCTGCTGGTCGTAGCGTTCCTCCATATAAACCCAGTTTAGCGACCCACATACTTCATCCAGTTCTGTCTGCAGATCGTCATAGATTTCTGCGTAGTCCTCCGGCGGCAAAATCTGTCCGGCTAACGGACCGCTTGTCACGTGGACCACGTCCTTCGGTTCCATGAAAAACGGAGCCTGGTGATACCAGGGAATCGGGATGCTGGCCACCAGCCATCCTACTCCGCCCGCAACCGTCAGGCTGAATGCGATTTTGATTTTGCTCATGGGTTCTGCCCTTGGCGCCGCAACAATCTGGTAGATGTTGCGAAACATGGAGAAAATGATTCCGGCCATGGAAAATATACATAACGACACTCCAAGGCTCTGCAAATCGTATGGTTTCAGCACTGTGTAAAGAAACATGCTGATCGAAACAAGAATCACCCAGCGATAACACCAGGCTGCTATGGCATACGCGATAAACCACGCCTTGCCGGTTTCCGGCATAAAGGGATCCGGACGACTTTCGATGCCAAGACAGTACCACGAAAATGATTCACGCAGCATTTTGTCGGACTTTGCCCGGAGATTTGGAATCTCCAGAAAGTCGCTCATCATGTAATAACCGTCGAACCGCATCAGCGGATTGGCGTTAAAGATCACCGTGGTGATCGTTGTGACAAAGAACGTGTTCAATGCCAGAAAGTGCAGCATCCCCGGGCGAGTGAACCACCAGACGTAGATGGCAATGGCGGAGATAATGACTTCGATGTACATCCCCGCGGCACCAATAATGATACGGTGCCATTTGTTTTTCATCATCCACGAGTCGGTGACGTCACAGTATAGACAGGGGCTGAACACCAGCAGCATCATGCCCATCTCGTGGCACTCGCCGCCGTAGTGGTGACAACTGAGTCCATGTCCGAATTCGTGGATAATCTTTGCGATGCCCAGCGTGACCCACAGATAAATCAGGTTGGGCCAGCCAAAGAAGCTTTGGAATTCCGGCAGGCGGCTCTGGAACTCATCAAACTGAGCTCCCAGCATCAGCCATGCGGTGGTGACGAACAACATGCACGTCCAGACCAGCGGCTTCCAGAACATCCATGCAAGGTACGGATAAATCCATTGCAGAGTACGTTCCGGATCCCAGCCGGGCAGCCGTAGATACAGCAGACTCATGAAAGTCTGTTTAATCTTCTGATTACGTTCCTTTCGTCGTTCGCGAACGACGGCTGCTCCCTGTCCCGGGCGGTTGCTGCTGACAAGGCACTTCTTGTGCAGGTCGGTGATCAGCTGCTGAATGTCGCCGAGAGTCACCTGCAGAGTCGGAAAAAAAGTTTTCAGCTCGTCCCGCACCTGTTCCAGGCTGCGGGTGCCATCAAGCAGTTCCAGAATCTTGTACTGCTCAACCTGGAGGCGGTGGTATTTCAGCCCGACCGGATCCTTGATGACCTGATAACCCACGCCCAGATAATCAATCTCGGCAACCACAAGGTCGGCTCGGCGCTGCAGCGGAATCGGCCTCTGGTTAGAGGCGATCATGTCGGCAGAAGTGGACTCAGTGGATTCAGCCATGAATGTGTTTCAGGTTTCGTTTAACCCGTGGTCGCAGACCAGATTTTTCGCGACTGGTTCCGACCTGGTCTGCGACCACGGGTTAAACGGATCAGCCTGACGTGTCGGTTTCCATTCCGCTACGGAGAAAGAATCATTGCTTCAACCGAAGCACCTTCCTTCAGAAGATACTTCCCGGGTTGCGGCGATCGATTTTTGATGATGGCTCGAATCTCCAGGCTGTAACCCAAGTCTGATTTTAACGTGGGTGAAATCAGAGTCACCTCTCCCGTGAACACCTCGCTGAAGGCGGATTGCTGGGACTCACTCCGCTGCAGCGATGGACTCTCGGTCGACGTCGGGATGAGGGCGCGTCCGGCAGGTGTATTGCCTGCAGCACTGAGACGACGAATCAGGACCTTGTCGCCAACGTTAACCCGATCTTCAAATCTCGGACTCACCGTCAGCACGGCCAGAACGTCGTCCAGGTTTACGATTGTCATGATCGGATCTCCCTGCCTTACGGCAGCACCAACCGCTTTCTTGTGCAGATCTATGACAATGCCACTCAACTCGGCATATCGTGTAAATTGTCTTAGCTCTTTCTGTTTGGTTATCGCCGCCAGTTCCGTCAACAGTTTGTCGTGCTTCGATTTCTGCAATTCTGCCTTACCCTGTTCCCCCGCAAGTACCAGCCGGCGGATTTCGGTATCGCTGAACAGACCGGGGGTGATCTTGTTCCGGTCCTCCTTGTCCTTCAAATCAACCTCCGCCTCTGCGAGCTTGATCTCGGCAAACTTGATCAGGATCTCTGACCTGGCTTTTTCTTCTGCTTCAGCCAGTTGTGCCTGCACAAGTTCGTCGTCGAGCTGAACAATAAGCTGCCCTTTCTTGACGATACCTCCCAGCAAATCGGGATCAAGCCTGGTGATGGTTCCGGGGATTTCCACTGACACTTCCACCTGATCCTTGATCTCGATCCGTGCCTCGTCCACCTTGATGGCATTTGGGCTGTTCCAGTCGTCAGCAGCCTGTGCCGCGCCGGCGGTCAACATCAATAGGATCGCGCATACAGCTGTTTTAGATAGTTTCATGATGTCGATCTTTCCCGTTGCACGAATCAGTCATCAGGGTGGCTGGCAGCCGTATCAAGAGCCGCCAACAATGCCCTGAAGGGGGACGCTTTTGCCCAGTATATCTAACGCATCGAGCCGTTATCCACAATGCGAGTCAGAGAAGCAACGGCCTTCGTACGTAAACGGGCAGCAGTGAGGAAGACTGGGGAAACTCAGCAGTGGCTGCAGACGTACAGTCCGTATATTCGATACGCGCGACATGCATTGAAGCTGTGGCAAAAGACTCTAACATCATGCCCATGAAGACTATCCGCTGGGGAATCATCGGACTCGGCCGGTTCGGCACGATCCACGCCGAAACACTGCAGTCGCTGCCGGGCAGCGAACTGGTCGCAATCTGCAATCACGACGAGGTGCGATTGCAGCAGGCGGCCGAACGTTTTCCCGGTGCTGCCACAGCCAGGGATTACTGCGACATCATCAATGCGGCGGACATCGATGTCGTTAGTATTACGACTCATTGGCAACAACATCACGCTATTGCGGAAGCTGCATTGCAGGCCGGAAAACACGTTTTTCTGGAAAAGCCGATGGCGGCGACGGGCGAACAATGTCGGCGACTGCTGGCGGTGGCGGACGCTTCGTCCGGTTATCTGATGGTCGGGCACATCTGTCGCTTTGATCCACGTGTGACGCTGGCCAAAGAAGCAATCGTGCAGGGACGGATTGGCCGAATCGTGTCGATGTACGCCAAGCGCAATCTACCAAAGGCCCCCGGCAACATTCGCCTCGACAAGATCTCACCACTGATGGGTGACGGAATCCACGACGCCGACCTGATGATGTGGTTCCTGGGCCGTACGCCGTCCCGGGTGTACGCTCGGAATGTACGCTCCAACGACTTCACCTATCCCGATCTCGGCTGGGCCATGCTGGAATTCGGCGACAACGCAGTGGGCGTCATTGAAACGAACTGGTGTCTGCCCGAAACAGTGTCGACCGTGATCGACGCTCGGCTGGAAGTCGTTGGGACAGACGGCACACTCACAATCGACTGCTCGCAAACAGGATTCACACTCGTTGATGCCAATGGTCCGAAGATGAGTGACACGGTCTACTGGCCGCAGCAACACGGGCAACGTATCGGAGCACTCGCCACTGAACTCGCCTATTTTGCCGATTGCGTCCGACAATCAACAGTGCCCACCGTGATCACTCCCAGCGAAGCAGCCAGAGCTGTGATTGTGATGGAGGCCGCAGAACAATCGGCCGCCATGAGGCAACCTGTTGAACTCAGCGAGTTCGTCTCCTCGGGCTGATCACGCCGCAGACTGACTCAACGGTGGCAGGATCCAGATCTCGCCATACATTTCCGGTTGCTCGGCGCGGTATTGTTCGTGACGGATCAGTTCCAGCGTCGCCTGAAAGATTCCCACAATGCGCGACTGCAGTTTTTCACCGTCGAAGAACGAACTGAACGGCACTCGGGGTTCCGTCGCCAGCCGCTTTCGAATGCGTTCCTGATGGACGGCAATCGGCGTTTCATCCATCCGGATACTGGTTTCCCGTTCCACATCCGGCAACCGAACGACACGTGCCAATGCACTGACAAGGTCCCACAGTTCCACTTCACGAATCCGGTCTGCCGCTCCGTCGCGTTTAATGTCGGGCCGGTCGTCGCTCAGCCGTGGATACCGTTCCAGCCATTCTGATGCACGGTCGTCGAGAGTTCTGGATGCGTTCTTGTACCGTTTGTACTGCATCAACTGAGCGATTAAATCACTGCTGGATTCTTCAATCACATCCTCGTCGACATGTACTTCTTCCGGTTTCGGAAGCACCTCGCGGCTCTTGATCTCCAGCAGGATACTGGCCACGACAATGAAGTCGCCAATCAGGTCCAGGTCCAGCAGGTCCAGCAGTCCCAGGAACTGCTGAAAGTCGTGCGTAACCTTCGCCAGAGAAATCTCACAGATGTTCAGCTCGTGTCGGCGCACCAGATGCAGCAGCAGGTCCATTGGACCGCCATAGTATCCCAGATTGACTTTATAATCCGCCAACGTCACACCGCTCTCCACATCAGGACTTTGCTCTCATCGGAGCATTCTTCTTCATCGGCTTCGTCGTACTACGCGGGGCAACTTCAGACTTTTCTGGCGACTGAGGACGAATTCGCTAAAGATTCGGTTTGAACTGTGCGCAGAATCGAATCACGACTCACGGCTGGGCGTTGTGCGAACGCGTCCTTTTCATGAAGACGCGGAATTTGACACGTCGGTCGGTATCGGCTGCGGCCGCGTGGCCCACTGCAGGCGCGGCTGGCAATTAGGAATCCTGTACTGCAGCACGCTATTGAGCACACTTCATGTCGGGCCGCAACTTCTCTGCGTCCCGCAGATACACGTGCTCGATTTCAGCGGGTTTTCGGTCACTGTTCACGTGCAGCAGAATGCGGATGCATTTCTGCATGGAGCCTTCAACCGGGATTTCCAGGGCACACAGCAGGGGTACGGTTGTCATGCCAATGTGACGAGCGGCCTCAGCGGGAAACGTCGACACCAGATCCTGAGTGGTCGTGAAAACGGCGGAAATCACATCGTCGAAATCCGTGATCTCGTTACGTTTCAGGATTTCTTCGATCAATTCCCGAGTGGCTTCACGGATCTGCTCCGGCACATCGGCCTCGACGGAGGTTGCCCCTCGAATGCCACGCACTGACATATGAAACCGCTCCGAAAACTGTAGCTGGACTCTTCAGGGTCGAATATATTGAACGCAAGTCTGCTCTCCGCAGACTCTGAAGAGGCCTGTGCCTCCGTGCAACAGAGCTGAAGCTCGGAACCGAGACCCACTCCCATCGGTTGCGAAACCCGACTTAATAACATGTTGTCATGTTTAATTGTCACTAACAACCGATCATCGACTCCTCATTCTGCCGAAGACGTTTCGACTCGCAAGAGTGTTTTGCGAAGCTGGCTCAAAATCTCGTCCAAATCAGCATTTTCTCTCGTTTTTGGCCACTTTTCTAAGTGCTTGAAGTTTGCTTGAGCCGGTGTTACCGTGCTCGCTCGTTTGAACGCCGTTCAGGTGCCGCTTCGGTTGCGCGCTGGCGGTGGTTCGTTCTGTTCAGAATCCCCAAGTTGTTGATTGGAAACACGTTGGGGCATCCTGCGCGTCAATTCTCGACGCCACATTCTTGTCGTGATCACCACGACACTACCTCACGAGGTCTAACCCAAAATGGCAGACACAA
>JAPYTO010000075.1:0-3969 GCA_029941865.1 Fuerstiella sp.
AAATCACCGCCATGCAGGCTCGAGCGATTCTCGAAGCGGCTTGTGCTGTGAAAAAAGAAGGCATTGAGGTGTTCCCTGAAATCATGATTCCTCTGGCTGGTTATAAGGCAGAAGTCGACAACCAGACAGCGATCATCAAGGAAACTGCTGCGAAGGTGTTCGAAGAACAGGGCGTGACGGTCGACTTCATGACCGGCACGATGATCGAAATCCCACGAGCCGCTTTGACAGCTGGTGAGATTGCCGACACCGCTGAGTTCTTCAGCTTCGGTACCAATGACCTCACTCAGACCGGTCTGGGCATTAGCCGAGACGACTATAAGGGTTTCATTGGTTACTACACCGAAAACGACATCATGCCAGCCGACCCATTTCAGACGATCGACCAGACTGGTATCGGTCGCCTGATGAAGATTGCCGTGGCCGACGGTCGCGAAACTCGAAGCGACCTGAAGATCGGTATCTGCGGTGAGCACGGTGGCGATCCGAAGTCTGTTTACTTCTGCCACGAAATCGGCCTGAACTACGTTAGCTGCAGTCCACGCCGAATTCCAATCGCAAGACTGGCCGCTGCTCAGGCTGCCGTCGAGGCTGGTTGATCACCGGTATCAGATCGAGGAAAAAATACGTGCCCGGTCCGCTGTACACAGTACAGGGGACCGGGTTTTTCATGCGCAGTCAGCGCTGTCGGTCTCATGCTTGAGTCCGGTACGATGGGCAGAGCCCATTGCGGCTTGGGGTGCCCGCCGGGCGTCTGTGCCTGAAAACAGCCGTTGATTCCCGAATGGCCCCGTCACATTCGGCCGTTTGGAATTTACTGGAGACATATCCCCGGACCAGATAAGCTACAGAGAATACAGAATTACGTAGTTGGTCCTCCCAGTTCCCCCGTTCCCTTCGTGCTGTCGCCAAACTCCCGCCTTTGACAGCACTCACACTGCAAAAGTGTTCTGATGAAAAACGAACGCAAACTGACCCTTGTGTTGTTGCTGGCTGCTATCGCGACTTTCGCAGCCGCACCGACTTCGCTCGCACAGTTGCCCGAAATTGCAGCGGAGTATGACCGACTGGCCGATTTGTCCACCGCTGCAGCACTGTCGCTGACGGATGAACAGAAGGTGGCCATTGCCACGGTCATTGCAGAACGCGACGAAGCCGTTGCTGTGGCAGAAGACATTGCGAAAGCTGGCCTGCGGGCCGCCGCAGAACAGAAGCTGTTGGCACTGCTGACGGATGATCAAAAGGCAGCGTTTGAGACTTTGTTTTCGCAGCCAAAATTGAAATTCAACTTTCGACTTCAAAAGTGGGAAGCCGTTCTGGATTGGGTGGCAGACGAAGCTGGTTTGTCACTTGTCATGGATGAAGCTCCGCCGGGAACGTTCAACTACTCTGACAGCAAGGAATACACTCCCACAGAAGCGATTGATCTGTTGAATGGCTGGCTGCTGACGAAGGGCTACACGCTGGTCCGTCGTGAGCGGCTGGTGATGTGTCTGAACCTGAAGGACGGACTGCCGGACGGTGCCATACCGCGGATCACGCTGGAGGACCTTGCGACGCGGGGCCGGTTCGAATTCGTCAGCGTGCTGATTCCGCTGGAGGGGCGGCCAGCGGACGAGACTCTGACAGAAATCACACCGTTGCTCGGAACCTATGGCAAAGCTGACATGCTGGCGGCGACTCAGCAATTACTGGTGGCGGATTCTGCGGCAACTGTGCGGATCATTCAGCAGGTCGTCAACAAAATTCCGTTACCTAAGAACGTGGCCACGCCGAAGCCGACCGAGCCGGCTCCGAAACCGGTGTTGAAAATCTATCCGATTGAACATGCCAACCCTGAACAGGCAGGTGAAGTGTTGAAGCAGATTGTCGACGGAACGATTGTGATTGATGCAGTCGCCAGCCAGATCTCCGTCAACGCGGCGCCAGCAGAGCAGGAAAAAGCGAAGACAATCATCGGACAGCTGGAATCGAATCAGGGGCCTGACCAACAGCCTCAACTGAAGTTGTATACGACCCGCGTACGCGATACGGAAGAACTGTTGGCGACGATGAAACTTGTCACTCCGGAGGGGGAGTTTCGCTACGACGCAGCGAGTCGGAAACTGGTCGCATGGGCGAACGCGACAGACCAGATCAGGATTATGAAATCACTGGAGGAATTGGAGGCTCAGCGACCGTTGGGCGGGTCGACTCAGCTGGAGGTCTATCAGCTGTCAGAAATCGATTCGGCCACAGCGCAAACACTCGTGACGTCGCTGATGCCGGAAGTCAAGGTGACCGTCGACAGTCGAACGGGAAGTCTGATCGCCATCGGAACATTGTCCGACCACCAGGCTATTCTCAGTCTGCTGGAGCAGCTGGAACCTCACGTTGCGAATAAGAAACCAGCGGAATTGAAGTCGTATCCCGTCGACCTGTCGATTAGTGACGCGGCGACATCTGTACTTGGTTCCGTTGTGCCGGAAGCCACCATTACAACGGACACAGCCAACAAGCGTCTGTTGATTGTGGCTCCCCCGGAAAAACATACGCTGGTTGCCAGTACACTGCTTCAGCTGGCGGAAAACCTTGCCAAACCGGACCAGCAGCTGAAGACCTACGATACCAAAGGTATTGATACAGCCAGCGTTATTTCACTGCTCTCGACGCTGAATCCGACCGCCCAGATTACCGATGACATCGCGAATGAACGGTTGTTGGTGATCGCGTCCGGGGAAGATCATGCGTCGGTGGAAAACGTGCTGCAGCAGGTCGCCAGTGATGTCTCGGCGCACGACACGATGCTGAAGTCTTACCCGATGGCGGCGAACGTTGTGCCGGAAACGGTCACTTCGCTGCTCACTGCCCTGACGCCAACGGCATCCGTGACTGTCGACAGTTCCAATCGTCGGTTACTCATTACCGCCACCACGAAAGATCACGATACCATTGCAGCAACAATCGCTCAGGTGGCACGTGATGCCGGTGGTGAACTTCCGGAACTGCAGTTCTATCCATTGAAGCGGGCGTCCGGCGAAAATGCGGTGTCTGTTCTTCAGGCGATGCTGCCCAGGGCACAGGTGACATTTGAAGCGACATCTGAAAGATTATCGGTTGTTGCCGCGAAGGCTGATCACGCCGTGTTACGGTCGACTCTTGACAAGCTTGAAGAGGCTGCACCCGCCAATGAAAAACGAGAGCTGAAAGTCTACGACGTCACGACCGCCCAACGCACGCGATTTACCGCACTTCTCGACAGTCTCAGCTCTGAACTGCCCGGGTTGCAGGTGCTGACGGACGCTCAGCCGGGAGAGATGACCGTCTGGGCGAAGCCATCGCAGCAGGAAATCGTGACCGAAGTACTGGCCCAACTGCAGCGCGACGTGCCCCCGGAGCAGAAGCCGAAGCTGATTGTGTATCCGATTCGTAAAGTGGATCCGAACAGTGTTTCTACAGTACTGATCGAACTGTTTCCGGATGCAAAAATAACGGTCGATACTGTCGCATCGCGACTGCTGATCAACGCCAGGCCACAGTTGCACGAGACGATCAAGTCGGCGATCGAACAGCTGGATTCAGATGTTGACGGCGACACAGAGATCAAGCTGATGGTCTATCCTGTCAATGGAATCGACCCGGCCAATGCAATGCAGTTAATTACTTCAGAGGTTCCTCGTGCAACGGTCATTCACGACACTACCGGGCAGACGTTGATCGTTCGGGCTCGACTGTCACATCAGCAGCAGGTGGCTGAACTACTGGATGCACTTCGTTCTGCGTCGACTCCATTGAAGGAACGCACAGTCGTTGTGTATCCGATGGCACACAGCAATACGACGGCGGAGCAAACGTTCTTTCAAAATGCGTTTCCCGATTCAACAGTTGTTATTGACCCGGTCGCTCAGACGATGACTGCCCTGGCAACCACGAATGATCACAACGCTATCCGCAGTGCGGTAGAGGCCATGTCAGAAGCTGCCAATGAAG
>JAPYTO010000075.1:4069-7733 GCA_029941865.1 Fuerstiella sp.
GAAGCTGCCAATGAAGGTGGCGCGGAAGTGCAGACGTATTCTGTCGTTGGTACGGAAGTGACGGGTGTTGCGGGGATGCTCGCCGCCGCAGTACCTGATGCGAAGATTGTGTTCGCGGACAACAAGCTTCTGGCCTGGGGGCAACCCGAGGATCATGCCATCATTAAGAATATCGTGGAAGGAACTCAAGCGGCTCCCGTAGAGCGAATGATTAGTGCGTTTAATGTCAGTGAGATCGGAATGGCCAACGGGCAATCTGTTCTTGCTCAGGTCGTACCGGAAGTTTCGTTCCTGCAGGGCAGCGATGGCAAATCGTTGATCGCATGGGTTGACGAAGAAACCAAAACACGCATCGAACAGACTCTGCAGCAACTGTCCGGGTCGCCCGCTGCGAGCGCAGACCGTACTTTGAGATTCTACGACATCGAAACCGCAGGCGGTGGAAACGCTCAAACCGTACTGGCCACTACGGTGCCATCTGTGTCATTCACTGCAACAACCGACGGCAAACGATTGCTTGCTTTGGTATCTCCCGACGAACATCAGACGATCGAAACGACTCTGATGCAGCTGGCGGCAGAGCAACCCTTTGCGGCGGAAACCACGCTGCAACTCTATTCCATAAGAGATCTTGGCCCATCAGCGATCACCGTCCTGTCGCAAAGTGCGCCGGCTGCATCGATCACGACCGGAGCCCGCCCGGATCAAATTGCTGTCGTGGCTTCAGCCGCTGATCATGATCGTTTGTCGAGAGTGCTGGCACAGCTGGTAGCGGCAAAAAGTCCGATAAAAAACAAGACGCTGGCTATCTTTGACATTCACGGCACGGACCCGGCAGCCGTACAGGCAGTGCTGCAGCCATTACTGGATGCTGGCGTGCAGTTGACTGTCGACCCCACCGGCCGCCGGTTGTACGTGCGCGCATTCGCGGACAAGCAGGACATCATTAAGGCGACGATCGATCAGATCACGTCCAACCTTCAGCCGGACGGCGAACTGGAAACAAGAACATACCTGGTTGGGGCTCCCAATGCGGATGAGGCTCAGGAGGTTCTACTGGCCCTGTACCCTGATGCAACCATTGTGACAGACCGTGATCGGAAACTGATTGTCGCGACAGCCACTGCAGAACAGCACGTCAGGATCGGCGAAATTGCTGAGCAGATCGCGGGAGTCGATATGGCTGAGAATGCTTCATATCCTGTCGTCTACAGGACGAACAACGTATCGGCAGCGTATACTGAAGACCTGCTCGGCAGTCTTTTCACTCGCCTGGACAACGTTCGTTTCGCTGTGAACGACAGGACCGGCCGGCTGGTCGCCGTGGCTCGGAAAGACCAGCACAGGGTCATTGACGATCTGATCAACCAGTTCGATGGGGATCCGGCCAAAGAAATTGAGCGGGACCTTGCTGTCTATCGAGTCCTTCCGTTGGACGGCCTGACCGTCAAGGAGGCTCTTGAGCCGCTGGTCTCCCAAGATGTGACCATTTCTGCGGGCAGGCGCAGCGATCAGATTCTTGTGAGTGCTCCACCGGAAGAACAGCAGAAAATCGCGAGTCTGATTCAGCAGATAACGATGGCTCGCGTCGGCGGTGCTGGTGTCGAAACGAAAACTTACCAGATGGCGCGGGGTGAGGCGGATGAAGCTCAGGAAGTCCTGCAGGCCTTGTTTCCGAATGCGACTCTGGTGACAGACGCAGGCCGTGAAGTACTTGTTGCCACGGCTTCCGTGGAAGAGCAAAAAACAATTGATCAGGTTGTGCGGCAAATGACCGGGAAGACGCGAACGGAAAACAGTCCCGTGCCGAAAACTTATCGGCTGAATCAGGCTGACGGCTTCGTCGTTCTGGACGTGCTGGAAGGCCTGTTTCTGCGGGCCGACGAAGTGCGTCTGTCACTGGATGAAGTCAGTCAAACGGTCGTTGCAGTCGCTCGACCGGATCAGCACGAAACGATTGCAACACTGCTGGCGGATCTTGATCCCGTGAACGGAACCAGCGTTCGCAAGCTGCAGATGTATCCCGTTCAGGAAATGGATGGCGATATCATCAGCGAGGTTGTGGACAGCGTATTGCAGGAAGAGGATCGCGGAGCAAAGGTGTTCTTTGAAAGTGCCACCGGAAGTCTGCTGGTGACGACAACTATTGCAGGTCACGCCGCGGCAAAGGACACGATCGCCAGATTTGGCCAGCCGGAACCGCGGCAGATCGAGGTTTTTCAGCTGGCTTACCTGGAGCCTCGAGTCGCCCAGACCGCCATTGAGCAAATGATCAGCAGCCGTTTCTTTCATGAAGCGACTCGCCCGCAGGTCCATGCGGACGAAGACATGCAACAGTTGTGGGTTCAGGCTTCGGCCAGCCAGATTGCCGAGATGAGGTCGCTGATGGTGAAGATGGGCGAGGTTGGATTGGGTGTCGGCGCCGCCTCTTCAAACCGGAATCTGCGTGTGATCCCGGTCGGTGACGATGTCGATCTGGCCATCAAACGAATTCAGGATCTGTGGCCAAAGCTGCGCAGGAATCCAATCCGCGTTATTCAGCCCGGCCAGAAGAACGCGTCAGGGCAGTTTTCCGTTCCGCCGGAGGAAATCGACGAGACCAAAGGACAAAGCAACGGACCGGCTTCCGAAACCAGCGAACGAGTTGTCGTGCCAGCAGTTCAGGAGGGTGATGTTCAGCTCAGTACGCCCGTCATCATCATGCCGGGCAATGGCCGCCTGACGATCGCGTCCGACGACGCCGAAGCTCTGGACCAGATGGAATCACTTCTGAAAGCCATCTATTCCCGGCCGGCTGGTGGCCGCAATCGAGACTTTAGTATCTATCAACTCACCAATGCCGGAGCGTCCGATGTTGCGACAACGCTGCAGCAGATCTTTGACGACACGGAAGGTCTGATCTCCTTCGGCCACGTGGCCATGGTCCCCGATGAACGGCTGAACTCGCTGATCGTTTACGCCAGCCGCTCCGATCGCAATCGCATTGAACAGTTGCTGGAGGTGCTTGACTCTGACAAATTCGAAGACACCAAACGAGCCTACGTGACCAAAGTCATTCCTGTGCAGTACACAGATGCCGGACGTATTGAAGACGTTCTGAAAGGAGTCTACCGCCCGCAGCTTACAGCCGGAGGAGCACGCAGCACGATTTCCATTCCCAAGGGTGTTCCATCCGAAGTCGCCACGGTGTTGCGGCAGATCAATGCGGCCGCAGCAGCACCGCTGCTGACGATTGAAGTTCAGACCGATACGAACTCGCTGGTGGTGAAAGCTCCACTCGATCTTCTGGACGAAGTCAGCGAACTGGTGGCCAGCCTTGACGAAGTCGCCCAGACCAGCCGCGCACGGGGGCTCACTTTGCTGCCCCTGAAGAAAACAAAAGCGGCACGAGTCATGCAGATCCTCGGCGACGTGTTGGATTGATTTCGAGGCAGGATTCTCAGCCACGAAAAAGCGGTCTCTCGTTTCAGGGTTCCTGTCCCGCAGTATGCCCTGCTGTTGCCACGGTTCGTATAATGTCGATTTCCTCCGAAAACGGGACGCTTCTCCGGCCATTTCCAGAAAACCTTGTATCGCCCAGGTCTGACCGATAGAATGGTTAGCAATACTGGCTTTGGAATATGACTGAAGGCAGTATCCCGCCCCATATCCCGCCCCATATCCC
>JAPYTO010000075.1:7833-20710 GCA_029941865.1 Fuerstiella sp.
TATCCCGCCCCATATCCCGCCCCATATCCCCACCTGATTTCCTGCAGCAGCAGGGTCCCTCAAATGAGTATTGCCTTCCATTCCGGTGAGGCCGCCGCACCCGTCGAGGACGTTGCGCGCCGATTATCACCTCACGAGCTGAAACGCGTTCAGGAATTGTTTTCTGCCGGAGATCAGCTCGATCAGTTTGCGCGCGAATACCAGTTTGACAACGAACTGGAAGTTCTTTCTGCGATCGGACGGTCGCTGGCGATTCCGGTCCTCGATTTGTCGAAGGAAGATATCGACAAATCCATTCTGGAGGGTTTTCCCGTTCGTCTGGTGCACCGCCATGGCGTGTTTCCGATTGCGCGAAGCAAATCATCTGTGCAACTGGTCCTTTCCAATCCCTTCGATGTGCAGGCTGCCGATGCGGTTGCAGAAGCCACCGGACTGTTCGTCAAGACTGCCCTGGCCCTGCCGCATGAAGTGGCCACTCTGATCAAGTCACATCTCGGTGTTGGGGCCGAGACGCTGGAAGGCCTGATGGCGCAGGCCGATGAAGAATCGGGTGGCCTTGAAGTTATTGGCGATCTGGAGTTCGACGAATCTGAAGCCGCTGCCATGGCTCAGCAGGCTTCCGTTGTACAGCTGGTCAACGACATTCTGGTCGAAGCCGTCAACGCGCGGGCCAGCGACATTCACATGGAAGTCCAGGAATCAGGGCTGAAACTGCGTTATCGAATCGACGGAGTTCTGCAGACTCAGCCCTTGCCACCAGAGGTGAATCGATTCCAGGCAGCCATCATCAGTCGTCTGAAGATTATGGCTCGGCTGAATATCGCCGAGAAGCGAGTCCCTCAGGACGGTCGGATCAGAATTCGTGTGTCCGGCCGCGAGGTGGACGTTCGAGTCTCCATCATTCCCATGCTGCATGGCGAAGGTGTCGTCATGCGTGTCCTGGACAAAGACGCGATGACCTTTTCGCTGTCCGGCATTGGCATGGAAGATGACATCAATGCACGTTTTCAAAAACTCATTCGCCTGCCTCACGGCATCGTGCTGGTGACAGGCCCGACGGGGTCCGGCAAGACTACGACGTTGTACAGTTCGCTGGCCGAAATCAAGAGCGAACGCAACAAGATCATTACCACAGAAGACCCGATCGAGTACCAACTTGAGGGCATCAATCAGATTCAGGTGAATCACAAGGTTGGGCTGACCTTTGCCGCTGGTTTGCGAAGTATCCTGCGACATGACCCGGACGTTGTTCTTGTCGGAGAAATTCGCGATTTTGAAACTGCTGAAAACGCGGTCCAGGCTTCCTTGACCGGTCACATGGTGTTCAGCACACTGCATACTAACGACGCTGCAGGAGCGTTCATGCGGCTTGTTGACATGGGCGTTGAGCCGTTCCTGGTCGCCAGCACGGTCGAAGGAATCGTCGCTCAGCGGTTGGTACGAACTCTGTGCCGGGAATGCCGTGAAGGCTACGTGCCGTCGTACGATGAAGTTCCATCCGATTTTCCGTTCGATGATATCGCATACGGCGAACCAATATACCGTCCGGTGGGCTGCCGTAACTGTCGTGGCACCGGCTATTCGGGGCGTTTGGGCATCTACGAATTGCTGGAAACGAACGAACAGATTCGTCAGTTGGCACACGACCGTACGGGGACGGACAAGATCCGCAAGGCGGCGATCGCCAGCGGCATGATTACTCTGCGTCAGGATGGCTGGAAAAAAGTAGCTCAGGGAATCACGAGCATTGATGAAGTTCTGAGAGTCACCAAGGCCGATTAGATATCTGGGATGCAGGAATTCGCATACACCGCCAGAACAATCACCGGTCAGGACGTTGACGGCCTGATTGCGGCCGATTCGCGCGGTGATGTGATGGCGATGCTGACTGAGCGTTCGCTGTTTCCACTGGACGTCATTCCGGCAAAGGCCCCTGGGTTTTCGCTGAAATGGAATCGACGGATTAATGCCGAGTTATTAGCCAATACACTGACTCAGTTGGCCGACCTGCTGACCAACGGTGTGCCGTTGCTGCAGGCCCTGGGAATTCTGATTCAGCAGACACCTCATGAACGGATGCAGACAGTTCTATCGGATATCCGCAGCCGGATTTCTGAAGGAGCTCAATTGCACGAAGCGATGGCCGCTCATGCAGACGTCTTCAACGATCTGACAATCAGTATTGTCAGAGCAGGCACCGAAGGCGCCTTTTTGGAAGAGTCGCTGCAGCAGACGGCTGAGTTTCTGGAACGGACCGAAGAACTCAAGGCCAAGGTCAAAGGGGCCATGGCCTACCCGGCATTCCTGGCCGCGGCGGGTTCGATCGTGACCATCGTGTTGATCGTGTTTTTTGTGCCGAAGTTTTCAGACCTGTTTGCTCAGTTGGAACGCAAGGGAACTTTGCCCGGCGCAACCGTGGTGTTGCTTTGGCTGAGTGATTTCCTGGGGCGATTCGGGATTCTGGTGGCGATCGCTTTTGCAGGAATGTTGTACGGAATTCGGAAATGGACAGCGTCGCCAGAGGGGCGAGAAATTGTCGATGGCTACAAGACTAAAGTGCCCGTTTTTGGACCGATTTTCCTGAACGGAGCGACCTCCCGGTTCTGTCGAATTCTGGGTACGTTACTGCGAAACGGAGTTCCTATTCTGAAGGCTCTGAATATCAGCAGCGATTCATCAGGCAACGTTGTTCTGGGGCGGGCCATCCAGGAGTCCGCGAAAAATATTTCCGCGGGCGAAAGCCTGTCAGGGCCGCTTTCGAAGTGCGGACTGCTGCCCCCTAACGTGATGGCCATGATCAGTATCGCGGAAGAGGCAAACAACCTGGAAAACGTCCTGAATAATATTGCCGACAACCTTGACAAAAAGGTGGCTCGGCAACTGGACACAATGGTTCGTTTGATCGAACCGGCATTGTTAATGGTGATGGGCAGCGCAGTGCTGTTTGTGATTGTGGCTCTGCTGCTGCCTGTCTTTGAAATGAGTACAGCGGTGAGTTAAGGCTGGAGTTGTCGTATTGCCAAAGGCGGCGAACCCTGATCGTCCGGCGGAAGCAAGTGATGCAACTTCGCGGGGTGTCTCGAAACTGGTTGCGGCAAAACCGCAAAGAAAAAATTACTGAACAGAAAAAGGAGGAATTGAAATGGTGAAACGACAAACGAAAACTACAGTGGCAGTTGTTCGCAAGGGTTTTACGCTGACCGAATTGCTGATCGTGATGGCGATTCTGGTGTTGCTGGTGTCTCTTGTGGGGCCGCGACTTCTGGGCAGCAAAGCAAAGGCGGACGTTAATTCCGTAAAGACTCAGATCGGAATGTTTCAGTCCTCACTGGAACGATATGCCATCGACATGAATCGTTTTCCATCAAGCGAACAGGGCCTTGCTGCTCTGGTTGCCGTTCCCGCTGCAGATTCGGGCGAAGGTGATTCCGGAGGGGGAGAAGACGTTGAACTGGAAGGTGATGATGAAGGCAGTTCCGGCAGCGGAACCAACTGGGACGGTCCGTATCTTAAGACCGAAACGCTGCCGAAGGATCCCTGGGGTAACAGCTATCGTTATGAATTTCCGGCGACCCACAACAAAATCAATGTGCCTGACATCTGGTCATTCGGCCCCGACGGTCAGGAAAACACTGATGACGATGTCGTCAGCTGGACCGGTGACGGCACCAGCGGTGACGGTGGAGACCTGAGCGATGAAAGTGGCGCAAGCTAGGGCGCACTTCACCGAAGCGTGGCGATTTCCGCCACTATTCAGCTGCGAAATTGTCGCCAGAGACGCTACATGTCCGTGCGACACGCACTAGAGCAGTTTTCAGAAAGATGTGGTCGTGGCGCTCGTGGGAATGCGACTCTCGCAAGGTGAACGACGTTCGCCGCGGCCACAAGACAGCGTAATACGCTGTCGGTTGCGAAAACGTATCGATTGACGCTCTGCCGACAATCAGCGACGAATGACATGGATGTCGGTTCATGAAAACAAACATGCGCTCAATCCAATCACGCCGATCTGCCGGAAACGTGAAGCTGACGAACCGTATCCCCTCCGGTTCGTCTGCTCCAGCGCGCGGTGGATATTCGCTGATGGAGATGCTGATCGTGCTGGCCATCATGGCCGCTATGGCAGCCTTCGCGCTGCCTTCTCTGCGGGGCCCACTGGACAAAAGCCGTCTGCGTTCCAGCGCTCGGCAGGTGCGAGCGGCACTCGCGAAAACGCGGTCGCTTGCGATTCGAGAGGGAGTACCGCTGGTATTTCAGTTCGAAGCCGGAGGTCGTCGTTGGACAATCGAGCGAAAGGGAACATCGCTGCTGCTGCAGCAGTCGACCACTGCTGGTGATGACGGTCCTTCGTTTGGCCTGCACACAGGTCAGACGACGAATGAGGACACCCCTATGGATTCTCAGCGATCCTCTGTTCTGCGGCAGGGGTTGCTGCCTGAAGGCGTTACCTTTGCCGCCTCGCTGCCACCCGCCGAACAAAGTGAGATTGGTGTCCTCAATGATGAATTCTCAGGTGACGTCGCCGACAGCTTCGAGTTGCTTCGATCTCAGTCAATCTCCTTTCGGCCCAATGGCCGCAGCGAAGACAGTATCGTAACAATAAACGGCAGCCGCGATTTTGTTGTGACGGTGACTGTGCGCGGCCTGACATCCGCCGTTAGTTATTCGTCTCCGTTTCGTAAGGTTTCCACAACAGCTGAAGATAGTGCCGCTGGTTTGTCTGCTGAGGCAACTCCATGAAACGCGTGGGCTCACCATACACCGCGTTACGCTCTGGTTTTTCAGGTGGCGGGCGGCGTGGCATTAGTCTGATGGAAGTCATCCTGGCGACGGCGCTGCTGATGGGCAGTGTGGTGGTGCTGTCTCGACTTATCGGCATGGGACGGACTCAGGCCAATAAAGCGGAATTCGCATCGGAAGCTCAGCGATTGTGTGAGAACACGATGCACGAAATCATGCTTGGACTTCGGCCTATGGAACCGATTGAAGAGGCTCCGCTTCAGCCAATACCGGTGTCGGGATTCGGCGGACTGGAAGATCGCATTGACGGCGACATCTTCACAGGCATGGTCGATGAGTCTGCCTCCGGGGCAACTCCCCGATGGTTGTACTCCGTGCGAATCGGATCGGTGCAGGATTCAACGAAACTGACCGGACTTACCGTCCAGGTTTCGCAGACCGAGTCGACGTTGCGAAGACCCGTGCAGTTCCAGCTTAGTCGCTGGGTGCGTTTCAATACCATGTCCAGCGGTGACTCGACGGGAGACCTGTTTTCCCCAGCCGGAGGATTCCGATGATGTATCGGTGTTTCTGTGTCGGAAAAACGATCAACGGTGTTGCCGTCTGCGGCAGACGATACCTCTGTTGTCAGTCTCGTTTCGGAATGATCCGGACGCCGCGCGTGACAGGGACGCCGCCGCGCCGTGGGTACACGCTGGCCGAGATGTTGATCGCGATGATCCTTGTGGCGGCGTTGATGTCCGTGGCCTGGGGAGTGATGTCCATGTACAACAGTCTCCTGACCGCTGGTCAATCTCAAACAACAGAACAGCAGTTAGTTCGCTCGCTGTTCCAGATTATGTCGGAAGATCTTTCCGCCGTCGTGCTGAAGGCCGGCGAACAGTCATCGCTGCAATCTGGCAGCGGCGTTGATGGGGGGCTGTTGCCCATGGAATTCGATCTCGAAGAATTCACCGCATTCCCTGATGTCTCTGGTCTTGAAACAGGCAGTTACGACGGACCGGCCAGGATAACATTAAGGGGATCGCCAACGGCTATTCGTTTGACAATCCGACGACCTCCGCAACAGGCCTTCAGAACTCCGTCGAGCATCGACCTGCTCAGCGAACTCGGTGGCGGTTCGCAGCAACTTGACACTCTGCAGGAAGGTATGGCCGTCAAAGTTGCCGAGTTTCAGACCGTTGTCTACCAGCTGCAGCCGTTTGGGCAGACAGAAGGAATTTCATCGCTGCCATCCGGGCTCTATCGATTGCAGTCAGACGCTGTGGAATTCATGGATCTGCGGTCGCAGCGTTCTACTATGGAGCGAAGTCTTTCGACCGACGATGTTTCGATTGATCGATCGACGCTGGAATCGCTGCTGTTTCCTCAGAACGATCCAATCCGTGACACACGCGACGATCAGGAGAATTCGTCGCCGCCGAGCTACGAGCTGATTCCGGAAGTTGTCGGCTGCCGCTTTCAGTACTTTGATCGCCAGGCGTGGGTGCAGGACTGGCCGGAGAGTCGGGCGGAAACTCTACCTGCTGCTGTTCGCATATCCCTGGATGTGATAACGGCGACTGAGCTTGAAAAACTCAGTCCGGCGCTGACGGATTCAGACAGTATTCTGAAGGAGGAACTGGACCGTTCGTTTTCGACGACGGATGCAGCAGGCGTCCCCACCCGACCGGTCGATTCAGATCCGTGGGCAGGAATCGTGCCACGCACTTTCAGTCGGATTATTCTGCTGGATACAACACGAAGCATCGGGGATACCGACGCGAAATCGCCCGACTTTGCAGGTGAGTTTCTGCAATGATGAAGAACGTTCTGAGAAACAGGCAGGAAATAGCGAGTCAAGCTCTGCCGTATGCCTTCACCAGGCAGCAGGGAGCACAAAAGCAAAGCGCTCGCCGTGGCGTGGTGCTGATCGTCGTGCTTGTGCTGGTCGCCATGCTGGCCCTGGCTGGTTTTGGATTTCTTGCCGACATGACGACAGAATACGAAGCGGCCAAAATCAACGGTGACCTGCTTCAGGCTCAGCAAACGATGGCCAGCGCCGAAACACTTCTGTTGGCGATCACCGAGCAACAGGCCACATCACTGATGAATTCCGAGGCGTTGTCTGACGATCCGAATCTGTTTCAGTCGCGTGTTGTGCCTCCAATAGATCTGTTTCGCGAGTCCGGTGGGGAGTTTTTAACGAGCGTCGGCAGCAGCGACAGCTGGCGGTTTTCTGTGTTGCACAGGCTCCCTGATGACGTGACAGCTGCGACGGCCACTGTTGATGACGACACGATGGGAGATCTGTTCGACGACAGTTTGCAGCAATCACTGACGTTTGGGCTGCAGAACGAATCCGCAAAGCTGCATCTGGGACGCGTTCTGGAGTGGGAACTGGCCAACCCCGGAGACGGATCGCGTGCGCTCATGCAGATTCCCGGAATGACAGACGAAGCTGCCGACTCGATTCTGGACTGGATCGATCCTGATGATCAGCCGCGTCAGTTTGGGGCAGAGGCGGATTACTATCAACGTCTGGCCCAGCCGTACCGTCCTCGCAATGCACTGCCCGACACAATGGAGGAACTGTTATTCGTCAAAGGCGTGGGGCGTGGGAATTTCTATGGTGCTCTCGGAGTATCGGGCCAGTCGGACGTGCAGGATTCGACGGCGTGGACCACGTACCTTACGATCCACAGCGCCGAACGGAACATCAATGGCAGCGGACTTCCACGGCTTGCGATTAATGACGATGCGCATGCCAGCCTGGACGACTTCGAATCGCAGCTCGGCACATTTCTTTCCCCGGAAGTCGCTCGTTTCATTCGATTGGCTCGCATGTACGGCACAATGGAATCCTCCGAGCCGGGTGTCGGTCCACTTGAGGCGGACATCGCCACGAATAATGCGGCTGCGAGCCTGTACCAGATCTTAAGTCTGGCAGATCTGGTTGGCTCGTCCGTGCAACTGCCATCATCGCTATCGGGGTCAACAAAGGGACAGCTTGTGAAGAGTCCTTTGACCTTTGATAGTCCGGAAAGTCTTCAGCAGTTTCGATTGCTGGAAGAACGTACGACAACGGTGTTCTCCGATGTGGTGACCGGTCGCATTAATATCAATTCAGCCTCAGAGCCAGTGCTGAGTGCACTCATTGGTGACCCGGCGATTGCTTCTCGGATTGTTCAGCAGCGAATGACTCTGGATGCCGCTGAACGATCGTCAACGGTCTGGCTTCTGACCCGGCAGATAACAGACCTGCCAATGTTCCGGAGGATTTATTCTCACATCACCACGGGTGGCGATGTCCATTCGGCAGAGATTGTTGTGTATCGCCGAATCGGCGGCCCTTTCCTGCGACGTAAAGTCACAATCGATGCTGCCAATGACCCACCGCGCCGAGTAGACTGGGTGGACCTTACGGAACGGGGATTGCCCGTTTCGTTGGGCGAACTGGAACAACGATTCGAAGGTTTTGAATAGACCGGTAATGCCCGCTGTGCCCGAAGTGTTTGATACGGTTCGCACTGCAGACGACCCCCCAATGTTATGCCCAGGCTTCTTGCGATTAACTGGAATTCGAGTGTTATCCGCTATGTGCTTGGCAATGCGGAGCGGGACGGCGCGCTCCGTGTGTTGGAGGCCGGGGAACGAAAACCTGACCCGGACGAAAGCACTGACGATGCGCAACTTTCGATCGCGGAGCGAGTATGTTCTCTGGTACGTGAGCTGAAGGCCACCAAGGCGACGCTGTTGCTGTGTGTAAATCGTAGTGTCGTCGATTCCGTCACTTTTTCAGTTCCTCCAGCGTCGGCCGCTGAGTTGCCGACAATTGTACGCAACATGGCACTGCGGCAGTTGACTGGTGTTTCTGACGACAGTGTGATCGACTTTGTGTCCTACCCGTCTGTCGAAAGCGGAGGAGGAACTGTCAGCGCCATGGCGCTGCCGGTTACGGAGCAGCAACAGATTCAGGACATTATACAGAAGTCAGGGTGTTCAACAGTTCGAGCCGTTGTGATTACTCAGCCGCTGCGAATCTTCGCGACCTGTAAGGCTGAAGAAGACCGGACGGCAACTCTGGTGGTGAGTCAGGGGGCTGAGTCGACTCATGTGTTGATCGTTCAGAATGGTCTGCCCCGGTTGTCTCGAACCATTCGTCTGGGACGCGCGATGCGCGGGGAAGAGGCGGCGGCGTACATCGCTTCTGAACTGCAACGAACGTTGATTTCTGCGGGCAGTCAGATTGAAGAGGATATTGGAATCTCGGACGTGGTCGTCGTCGGTTCCGAAATCGAGGCTGCGATCCTGGTTAATACTCTCGATGACCAGCTCTCCGCGGAAGTTCGAAGAGTTTCATCGCGTTCGCTTCTGGACGGAGATGCCGGGGACGCCGCCGTCGGTGCCTATGCTCCGTTGATTGCCGCCTTGAAGGAAGAAGCCCTGGGGATGCGGCCGGAAGTGGATTTCGCGAACCCCAAACGTCCACCCCCACCCGTCAATAAACGGAAGCGAGTATTGTCGATCGCGGCCGGGATCGCACTGCTGGTGGCAGGAGGCTGGTACTTTGTTCATTCGCAGTTTGCAGAAATCGCCACAGAGAACACGAGACTGCGCGTACGGGTCAAAGAACTGGATGAGCTGGTCAGGAAAACCCGGTCAAAACGCAACCTTGCCAAAGTCCTGACGGCCTGGGAATCGTCACGAATGAGCTGGCTGGATGAGTTGCGAGATCTCACCATTCGCATGCCTTCCAGCTCAGAACTGGCCGTGCAGCAGTTTTCAGCCGGCCCTTCCGGTTCTGCGTCTGTTGTTTCCTTTCGGGGGACCAGCAGTTCTCCGGCCGCGATTGGGAAGATGGAAGAAAGTCTGCGAGACCAATATCACCGAGTTCGGACGCCTGGGATTCGCGAGGTCAAAGACGGCAAGAAAAGCGTCTGGAGTTTTCAGACCACCATTCGAACAGCGAGTCGACAGCAGAAGGACTATACGAGCCATCTTGCCGCGGCCCCTGAGCGTTTGAAAAATGAGCCAACATCTGTTGTTGCATCCGGCAACGGGGCTGGAGATACAGCGAACTCGAAAAAGAAATCCTCCACCTCGATGCCGCAGGCAAACGGAGGGAAGCCATGAAGGTGACTCGACAACAGGTTATGCTTGGCGTCCTGGCGTTGATGGCCGTCCTGCGGGGCGGCGACTACGTGATCTCGTCCATGATCCAGGGACCGTTACGCGAACTGCAGGGCGAGAACCGTGAGTTGCTGGAAGACATTAGCAAGCAGGAAAAACTGCTGGCGGACGGCCGCGTAGCCGGTCAGAAAATTGAAAGATGGCAGAAGAAGTCTCTGCCGTCCGACACCGAGACAGCTCGTTCGTTGTATCGCAACTGGCTGTTGGAGACGGTCCGTTCAGCCAAACTTAGAAACGCGACGGTGGATTCCGGGTCGCCTGCTAATCGTCGCGGCCTGTATCGGGCAATGCCCTTCACCGTACAGGCTCGAGGCAGCCTGAACGAAATTACGTCGGCTCTCTTCAGCGTCGAAAAATCGAATCAGCTGCAGCGCATTATTTCGTTGAGATTAACACCTGTCGGGACGACTGGTCAGTTTGACCTGTCGATGGGCGTGGAAGCTCTGATAATTCCGGGCACAAGAGAAATGTCACTGAACACGGGCGAATCCCGTTATCTGGCATCAACAGACCGTCACGATTATGACGTCATCGCCCGCGACAACATCTTCGGTATCGGCATCGACACCAAAGATCCCATGAAGCTGACCATTCTAAGTGCCGTGACGTACCGTAATGGCGAACCCACTGCGTGGATCACCGAACAGATCGATGACAAGGTTCACAAATTGTCAGCCGGTGCAGATTTCGAAACAACCGCAATCAGTGGCCGAGTCGTGACGGTCACCGAAAAATCCGTCGTGATTGAGTCTGGTGATCAACTGCTGAAGATGGATATTGGGCAGAGTTTCGCGGATGCTGAAGTGACATCCGGCTCCTGACGTTCGTACGTGTCCCGATTGGGGGCAGATTGCCTCCGCGCCGTCCGGAACTCGTCGGCGGCGCGAAGCCGGCATTAGCCTGAAACCTGTCTTCACGCAAATCGTGCGCCCTGGCCTGCAGATATCAGAGCATTCTGCAGCGGCAGTTGCAGGAATCGCCGGAAACAAACATTCCCCCTCACCTGTCCAGGTCAGCCGGAGCGGTTGGTGCTGTTTGCACGTTGTGCCCGCGTTCTTTGCGGCATACGCTCGGCGTTCTGCAGGTGATCATGAGACGCTGAACCTCAGATTGTGTGCATTGACGACGTCTCTGTAAGCATTTTCCTACATCAGAATGTGTCCATGAAGGCACTGTGCAAATCCATAATTACCGTTGCGATGGTATTCTTTCTGCTGCTGCCCAACGCGCGTGCGCAATGGGCGAATGGTCAGCTAAAGGTCTATTCGTTGCAATATGTCGAACCTGGCGAGGTGCAGCGGATGCTGACCGAGTTGCTGGGTGAGGATGCGAACGCCGTCCGGGTCATCGCTGACGCGGAAAAGCATCAGCTTGTTGTGTCCGGGGCCGATGCTGTTCACCAACTGACCGCGCAACTGATCCAACAGGTTGACCAACGGAGTTCGTCAACGCAACAGAACGACAAGCCGGGAGTTCTGAAAACGTACCGGATTCGTCGATCGCAGGTGAATCAGGAGTTGCAGCTGATTCAACAGCTGGTCGGCCGGAATGCTCGTGTGACGGTGGATCGGGACCGAGGCCAGGTCATTGTCGTCACCTCTGACGGTAATCACCGTCTGTTGGAACAGGCGCTCCGGCAGATGCAGTCAAATGACACGCAAACAGTGCAGCAATCGTCAAACAGCGGGCCGCTCAACTGGCCGTCAGAACAGAGCTCGCCATCAATTGAAGTGGCAGATCCGTCAGTTCTGTTTCCTCGAAGCGCGATCATTTCAGCCGCAGAGAAATCGGCGTCACGGGAATATCAGCTGAGACACATTACTGCCGGACAGTGTCTGCAGGCCTTCAAAAAGCTGCTTAAACAGAAACTCTTCGACCTCGGCGACAATCGATTTCGATGTGTCGCAGGTGACTTGAGTATTTCGATCGTTTTCAACACAGACAACGATGTCTGCCAGCTTGATGGTGATCAGAACCTGGTGAACCAGTTCGTGTCGCTCATGAACCGGTTTGAGGATTCTCAGAACAGAAGCTCAGAAGAAGGTATTCGGTTTGTTCCAATTCGAAATGTGAGTCCTGAGGTACTGAATCGAGCAATCAGGGTGTGGCGTGAGTCGTCACAACCCGGCGCACAGCTGGAGAGAGTTCAGGGTTCGCTGTCTGATCGTCGCCTGTCGATGATTCGTCCGGCGGGATTCGTGCAGGTTCAGTCCTCTGGAAATCCGGTTCAGGCGAATCCGGATGGCGGCCACGACAATGACAAAGGACTGCGGCGCCCATCATCGGACGTCGATGTGCAACCTCTTCCGGATCTGGACGTGCTTATCCTGCGCGGACGTGACCCCGACGTGGACGAACTGGTCAGAATCATTCAGGAAATCGAACGGCTTAGCGACGAAACTGCTCCGGAAATCGAAGTCTACTTTCTGCGTCACGTCAAAGGGGAAGCCCTTAACGAATTGATCGAAGACGTGTTGGATGACCTCACCGGACCGCTTCAGGGCCGAATCGCCATTACGCCACTTGTCAAACCGAATGCCCTGCTGCTGATCGGCTGGGGTGAAGCCGTTAATGCGGCCAGAAAACTAATTGAACAACTCGATCGATCGGTGAATCCCAGTACACAGATGCAGGTGTTCTCGTTGAAACACGCTCCTGCGGCTGAGGTCAGCGAACTGCTTGAGGAGTTTCTGAACGGTCGCGGCGGGCTGGCCCCCGATGTCAACGTAACCGCAAATCCACGGACTAACAGTATTATTGTTAACGGTTCACCGCGAGATATGGAAGAGGTCTCCCAGCTCATTCAACGGCTGGACGTCAGTTCCGCCGCCTCTGTGAATCAGGCCCGAATGGTACGACTGAAAAACTCGCTTGCAGCTGACGTCGCAGCCACGAT
Source organism: Fuerstiella sp. (assembly GCA_029941865.1). Lineage (GTDB taxonomy): Bacteria > Planctomycetota > Planctomycetia > Planctomycetales > Planctomycetaceae > Fuerstiella. Next base: position 20,642 of record JAPYTO010000075.1, read on the forward strand.
CACCTCTGCGATCACTGCGGCCCGAGGTGGTGGAGGCAGCGGCAGATCCGCAGCTCTTGAAATGGTGCT
>JAPYTO010000075.1:20810-25654 GCA_029941865.1 Fuerstiella sp.
GTACGTAATTCACTGATCATCAGTGCGACCCCACGTTACTTTGAGCAAATCATGGAGCTGGTTGAAGATCTGGATGACCAACCGCCGCAGGTGATGATTCAGGTGATTCTGGCAGAAGTGGACCTGAACAACTTCCATGAATTTGGAGTTGAAATCGGACTGCAGGACAGCCTGTTGTTTGACAGAAGTCTGATTGGCGATCTGTTGACGACAACTGTCACCACTTCAAAAGGGAACCCTGCTGTCACGACGACAACAGACAACATTATCGGTGCAACCAACACGCCGGGGTTCGACTTCAACAACAATCCATTCGGCAACAGTGGCAGTACTTTATCTACGGGATCAGCCGGAAATGCGGCTGGCCAGGCCCTGTCGCATTTCAGTCTCGGGCGAATAAACAGCGATCTGGAATATGGCGGACTCGTGCTGTCTGCCAGCAGCGAAAATGTCAGTGTGCTGCTGCGAGCTCTTGACCAGTCCGGCAGCATGGAAGTGCTGAGTCGTCCACAGATTGTGACGCTGGACAATCAGATGGCGTTCATTCAGGTCGGTCAGCGCGTGCCGCGTGTGGTGAGTAGTTCAATCACACAATTCGGCCAGATCAACAGTGTGGAAATGGAAGACGTCGGACTGCTTCTGGGCGTGACACCACGCATCAGTCCGGATGGCAATGTCGTCATGGAGGTTGATGCCGAAAAATCCAAGGTCGGGAAGGAAAGCGATGGCATTCCGATTTCGGTGTCTGCCGACGGGGCCATCGTTCGTTCACCACGCGTAGACGTGACGACCGTTCAAACCACGGTCAGCGCAGCCAGCGGGCAGACGATTGTCATCGGTGGACTGATCACGACCGGCAGCGAGTCCCTCACTAAGAAGGTTCCATGGCTGGGTGATCTTCCGCTTCTGGGCAGACTGTTTCGCTACGATGGATACACCAACGTTCGAAAAGAGCTGCTGATCATTCTGACGCCGCACGTTATTCTGGGAAAAAGCGAAGCCGAGTACCTGAAGCAGGTCGAAATGTCGCGCATGTCGTGGGTGTCATCCGACATTTTCGAGTGGCTGGGGCCGGGGCCTTCCGGCTACGGCACAATGGATGATGGCGGCGTGCCAATCATCTATCCCGACGAATCTCCTGACGTTCATCCACACGGCACCGATCTGACACCGACGCCGGATACGAACATGATCAACCCTGTGCTGCCAGGCACGCCACTGACGGTGCCATCAGAGATGCCTCCTTCCGGCCCCTTGGGAAGCCTTAAGGTTTCCGCGGATACGAACGGAGTCACGAATGCCTCCTTCAGCAAAGAGTCCCCGGCGTCGGAAACCGTCGCCCGCGCTTTCACGGAATCAGAAATGCCGGCGGAGTTGACAACGCAGAAGATCCCGGAAGAAACAGTTGGCAGAAAAAGACGATGGTTCGGCTGGGCGCGGGGGACAGACCGATGACGCAATTGATTTTCCGTGACTGTCTTCGCGTAAATGCTCTTTGCATGACCCTGTTGGTGTGCTTCATCACTTTGGGGGCAGGCTGTACAACACTGACAGGTTTGCCAGCGAGCTGGCTGGACGAGAAGCCCGAGTTTGTTACGCCTCACCAGGTCATTCCGGTCTGGTCAGACACCGTATTGCACCAGGCCGGCCAGAAGGGTGTGCGCGGTTGTGGTGGACGCATCATGTTTTATCCGTCTGAAGGGAAGCGAGCGGTACGCGTGGATGGTTCACTTGCGGTGTACGTCTGGGACGATTCACAGCAGGCGGACGACCGTAAACCCAATCGCAAGTATGTCTTTAAGGCCGAAGATCTGCAGAAACACTACAGCAAATCGAAAGTTGGTGATTCGTATAGCTTCTGGATCCCGTGGGACGACGTTGGCGGGGCACAGAAAGAGTTGACTGTGGTCGCTCGATTTGTTGGCAGCAACGGTGCAGAAACTACGTCAGCGCCAGCAAAAGTCATTCTTGCCGGGGCCGTGCCACTGCCCGAGCGATTGGCGTCTCGCAAGATCACAAATGGTGAGTCTGCATCAGACACGAATGCAGATGGAGTGCGGCAGGTCTCATTTGAAACGAGCACGGCAAAGCACGAGAAACGTAAATCCTATCCTGGATTGGCTACGTCCGAAATCCATTTGACGCCGGGATTCATTGAGAGGAATCTCAACAATCCCGCTAAGGAGTTTACTGGCGACGAGCTGCTCCTGGATGCTGCCAGGCAGGACGTCGGAGATATTTCTCACATGATCTCAACGGAACAGAACGCTGTTCGAAACCGTGTGCCTGCGGCAGATCAGGAAACGATTCTGACGCCGCCCGCGGCACTCACGGCACCACCTGCAGATCGTTCTTTACGTTTTCAAGACCGGGTTCGAGCATCACGAGAATCTCAGCGATCTGTCGGTCGTGCTTTGTCCGAACGGTACCAGTCAAAACCGCGGACCGCTCTGCGGGAGAATGACTGACCTGAAACCCTTGCTGCTCACTCAGAATATTGAGAGCAATGGAAAATTCAGGCCTGGCGGCAGAGTCGCCAGTACTCGGGAGGTGCGTCGCAAAAGCGGGCGAAAGCCGCGCGGCATAGAGTCCGGTGGCCTTTCGTACGCGCGCCCGGTTCACTCTCACTGTTGCCTGTTCACGAAGCCCGGTGACTGAATCCGTGACATCACCATCGTTTGTCGCCTGATCGTTCCCGACAAAAGCTGCTGCGTCGCGTCGGTCAGTTCCTACAAAATCATTTGCCGCACGTTGTCCCCCCACAAATTGTCGGTTTCTTCCAACCGCCCCTGTTAATTCCATTGGCGTCACCTGCGGTCCACGAGTGTTTCGACCAATACTTCGGGGGCCAAACAACTGTGCCGACGCACGATCCGCCGGCATCATCGACCAGATGATCAGGACCAACCACATACTGCTTGAAAACTTCATTGATTCGGCACTTTTCAAAACCAGCGTCCGGCGATCCGAAAACAGCATTCAGGAGTTTGCGTCAAATAATAACTCTGATACCGATGCCTTCCTATCGTCTTCCTGGTGCCATCGTCTCAAGAACTGCACTGCGATGTTCAACTCTCCCATTTCTGCGGAATACGATAGCTGCACAGTCCGTGTCGTCAGTCCGCGTCACTCGGAACAATCAGCACCATTCGCCGGGAATCTGATCGCATGTGTCTGTTCGACCGGTTTCCTTCACAGCCAGGCTGCAGATCAGTACAGTTTTTTCACCGCGTGGTTGCAGAACATGTTCGTTCCTGATGAAGTGGGGAACTACAGCGCCGACATCGTTGCCAAAAACAGCAGCGACTGTCGTTGATGGACGCTGTTACAAAACCATCATTCGCGATTACCTTCCACACGAATGAAAGACCGAAGTTAATGAAGTTTGAAACAACGTGCCTTCACGGCGGCGGCGGCGCGCAGCCGGATCCTGTCACCAACTCTCGCGGCGTCACGCTGCATCGGACCAGCTCGTATGTGTTTAACAGCACTCAGCACGCGGCCGACCTGTTCGCACTGAAGGAACTGGGCAATGTTTACACGCGGCTGATGAATCCGACGCACGATGTGCTTGAACAACGAGTCGCTCAGCTGGACGGTGGCAGCGGGGCGCTGGCACCAGTGGGGTGTTCTACAGCCTGATCAACATCATGCAGGCCGGCGACGAGTTTGTATCTGCCAACAATCTGTACGGCGGATCGTTCACGCAATTCAACGACATCCTGCCGCAGTTTGGCATCACGCCTCGTTTCGTGGATCCGGTCGATCCCAACAACTTTGCTGCCGCGATCAACGATAAGACCAAGGCGCTGTTTTGCGAAACGGTCAGAAATCCTGGATTGGAAATCTCCGATCTGGAAGCGATCGCGAAGATCGCTCACGACCACGGTCTGCCGCTGATTGTCGACAGCACGTTCAGTACTCCGGCATTGCAACGACCGATCGAACAGGGCGCGGACATCGTGGTGCATTCACTTACCAAGTGGATGGGCGGTCACGGGACCGGTATTGGGGGCATTGTCGTTGACAGTGGAACGTTCGACTGGAAAAGCAAAAAAGTTCCGCTGATGAATGATCCGGACAGCAGTTATCACGGTATCCGCTGGGCACACGATCTCGGTGATCTTGCTCCGTTGGCCTACATCATGCGCATGCGCGTCATTCCGTTGCGAAACCTGGGAGCCTGTATCTCGCCCGATAACGCATGGATGTTTCTGCAGGGCATCGAAACGCTTCCGTTACGAATGGAACGACACTGTGAGAATTCCCGGGCCGTCGCAACGCATCTGCAAAGCCATTCCGCCGTCGAGTGGGTGCGATATCCTGGTCTGGAAGGTGATTCGAATTATGAAAAGGCGCAGAAGTATCTCGGTGGAAAGGGTGGCTCGATGGTCATCTTCGGTATCAAGGGCGGAGCAGCGGCCGGTAGCCGATTCATTGAAGCGCTACAAATGTTTTCGCATCTGGCCAACGTGGGAGATGCCAAGAGTCTGGCCATTCATCCTGCCACGACCACGCACTCTCAGATGACTGAAGAGCAGCAGGCCGCCAGCGGCATTCCGCCCGAAATGGTGCGACTATCGGTCGGTATTGAACACATTGACGATATCGTCGCCGATCTCGATCAGGCCCTGCAGACGGCGCAGTCGTAACGTCGGGATGGAACTTACCGTGCCTGACTCGCCTGGTGATCAGGCGAGCGGGGGACGTCAGTCCCCTGATTCCGACGCACGTTATCGTGCAGGCTGTCCGCCTGAGGCGTGTGATCGCAGGCAGGCTGCCCGTACTACGGTGGAAAGTAAACAGATCACGGTTCTCCGTGCGAATCGCGATTCCACGGTTCC
>JAPYTO010000075.1:25754-28139 GCA_029941865.1 Fuerstiella sp.
TTCCACGGTTCCGGCGCTGACCGCAGATCGTATCACGCTCACCGTTTTTCAGGCAACGCGACGAACATCCGCTGAGTTGTCTGAGTTGCCTGGTTCATCAGCGTTCGTGGCTGCCGGAGGTCCGGCCGCCGGAATCGCGTCATCCGGATACACGTCGATCCGGCCAAGCAGTTCAAGAACCGAATTGTCGCCTCGGATCAATCGTTGACCGAGCAGGTCGAGACGGTCCATCTCCTTTTGGATTTTCTCAGCGACTTCAGAAATCTGTTCGCGAGTCAGATCCGGACGGACTTCAATGGGATCCCCTGCGAGCAGGATCATCTTTGAGAATGGCTTGGGAAGCATCATGTCCGACCAGCCACCGGGAATCGACCAGTAGCTGTCACCCGTCAGAGTCGTCGGGACGACCGGTCGCCCGGTACGTGAAGACAGATAGACGATCCCATCCTTCATGACTCGTCGTGGTCCTCGCGGACCATCAGGCGTGATGCAGACGTGAAGATCGGGCTGATCGATCAACTGCTTTGTCGCCTGCGCTCCACCGCGACTCGCGGAGCCTCGCACCGGAGTGATTCCCGCGAGCTTCACCGCATGGGCAAGGTAACCACCATCCTGATGTCGACTGATCAGACCCGCAAGTTTGTGCGTTTTCAGTGAGTACACCGCAGCAACAATCGCGTCGTGCCACATGCAGAAGCAAAACCGTGTCGTTCCTGTGGCTCGCCCGTAGGGCGTCCCGTCTACGGCAACTTTATGGTGCTCGACACGCACGGTCAGAAACAATGCCCGTAAGAACCATGTGCCAATTCGGGCAACAAGCCAGTTTGCGAGTGAATTGCGAATTTTCATGGAGAAGCGTCCTTGCCTCTTCAGGTGATCGAAGCAACAGCGTCTGGGCCGAGGTATCGCCTGCCGGAATCTTAGAGAATCCGTTCGCTGCTGGATATCTCAGGCTTGTCGTGGCGGGGATCACTCACGCTGTCATCGTGTTGCCAGCTGCGACGGGATGTGCACGCAGGCGTTGCAGAATACAACAGTTCAGGAAACGCGCGGGAGGCTGGATCGCGGTGCAAGCTTCACGGATGCTGTCAGAAAGGGGCCCGTTTTCAACGTGTTGGAAGTATTTTCAAAAAACAACAATTTTAGTCCACAAATGGTACGGCGACTGCTACTCTGCACTCAGGTTGGCATGCCGGTTTGTGTCGATCTTACTTCTGCAGATTGCAGAAACATTCATCTTGACGAATCGGAAGTTCCGGACGGTGCTCGTACATTCATACGGAGATGACTAAAGCGTACTTCTCAAACTTATTTGCGAGCCAACTTATCAAAGGCTTCGTCTGTCATGCGACAGGCGAAGCCTTCTTTTTTGCAGGGTCAGACCAGCCATGGTGCAATGACCAGAGCTGTCACAGAAACAAGCTTCAGAAGGATATTCAACGACGGGCCCGAGGTGTCTTTGAACGGATCGCCGACGGTATCACCGACGACTGATGCGTTGTGAGCGTCGCTGCCTTTGCCGAACGTTTGACCATCGACCGTGATGCCGCCTTCGATCAACTTCTTGGCATTGTCCCACGCACCGCCGGCGTTGGATTGAAAGATGGCCAGTAGAACCCCGCTGACAGTGACACCTGCCAGCAGCCCGCCAAGCATTTCCGCACCGCCCAAAAACCCTGTCAGAATCGGTGCGACAATCGCCAGCAGGCCAGGCAGCACCATTTCCTTCAGTGACGCCCGCGTCGAGATGGCAATACACTTGTCGTACTCAACTTTTTCCATGGCGTTCGCGAATATCTGAGCGTCTGCTTCGGACCAGTCTTCCTGAAGAATGTCTTCGTTTCTGACGCAGGCTGCCAGGCCAAGTTTCAGTTCGGGAATGTCGGCGAACTGCCGTCGCACTTCGTTGATCATCATTCGAGCGGCTCGGCCAACAGCCTGCATCGCAAGTGCGGAAAACAGGAACGGTACCATCGCACCCAGCAACAGCCCGGCCATCACGACTGGCTGAGCGATATCGATCGATGTCAAACGAGCGGTTGCCATGTACGCAGCGAACAACGCCAGTGCTGTCAGCGCTGCCGAACCGATGGCAAAGCCTTTGCCGATGGCGGCTGTCGTGTTTCCCACCGCGTCCAGTTCGTCCGTTCGTTTTCTGACTTCCGGAGGCAGGCTGGTCATTTCGGCGATGCCACCTGCGTTGTCAGCGATCGGTCCATAGGCATCCACAGCCAACTGGATTCCTGTATTGGAAAGCATTCCCACAGCGGCGATGGCGATGCCGTACAGCCCGGCAAAGTGGTGAGCACCGATGATGGCTGCCGCAATCAGCACGATGGGAATTGCGGTCGACAGCATTCCGACGCCCAGGCCGGCAATGATGTT
>JAPYTO010000076.1 GCA_029941865.1 Fuerstiella sp.
CGCCGATCTGCTCAAGCCTGACAGCCAGGCAATGGTCCCGATGTACGCTTACCGTCTTGCGGCGAATTCGACGGGCGTGCTGGAAATGGTGGAACGTCTGACGTCGAATCGGCCAGCCGGACTCGGTGACGATGGCGACGGTGCGGCGTTCATCTATCGTGACGGCATGAAGTCGGCGATGGAAAAATCACGTTTAGCAGAGCATTTTACACTCGCTCTGGCAGGCCGTGCAAAAAACGTGGCGCCGGCGCTGGCGGATGTCGTGCCGCTGCACGACACCGAAACTCTGCTGGACGTGGGCGGCGGTACGGGAATCTACAGTATTGGCTTCCTGCGGAAGAATCCGCAACTGACAGCCACCGTGCTTGATCGTCCGGAAGTCCTGAAGACCGCCGAAAAATTCGCTCAGGAGTATGACGTTTCCAGCCGAATCAAATTGTTGGCCGGTGATATGTTCTCCGAAAACCTACCCAATGCCGACGTCGTTCTGCTGTCGAATATTCTTCACGACTGGGACGTGCCGGAATGTCGAGACCTGGTGCGTCGTTGCGCCGAGGCATTGAACCCAGGTGGACGACTTATTATTCACGACGTGCTGCTTAACGATGAACTCGACGGCCCGTTGCCCATCGCATTGTATTCGGCAGCGTTGTTCACGCTGACAGAAGGCCGGGCGTACAGCGCGGCGGAGTACTCGTCGTGGATGCAGAATGCCGGGTTGGTAACGACCGCCCCGGTGTCCACGTTGATTCACTGTTTCGCGATGGCCGGAACAAAGCCGTAGACCGATGGACAGCCTGCGCCTCTGACCGTAGCGGCGAACTTCGGCGAGCGGGGGACGTGAGTCCCCTGATGTCGTTCAACGGACATCCTGAGCCTCAGATCCGTGATGACTCGGCACGACATCCGGCGCGGCGGTCGCTGAATGTTATTCAACGATGAAGTGTTTCACGGCGACGGTGTCGACGATGACTCCGGGGCACGTGATGTCGGTTCCTGTTCGACCTGCTCTTTCGTGGGAATCGGAAACAGACTGTCGTTGGCTCGATTGTGTGCGTATTGGTAAAACGATGTGAACAGGTGCGATTGAACCTCCTTGAACTCGTTTGCCGTGTAGTTCCAGATCTCCGTCGCTGCTTCCGTTTCGTCTTTGGCAAACAGCTCCTCCGCCGTTTCCATGCGTGCACGCAGGTATTTATAGGCATCTGGACTTTCGATCAGCAGTTGCCGAAAGTGGGCGTGGTGGTTTTCGCACAGGATTGTCAGCCAGCGAATCTCATCGTCCGGCGATTCTATGGCTCGCCCCGTGGCCATCAAGGTCTCCCAACGCTGCATCGCAGGCAGAGGATTGACCGCCAGAGTCCCACCGGAAGCCGGTTCTGAGGCATCGTTCCAGTTAATGACGTACTTCAGACCTTCTTCGTCTTCGCGTTTCACAGCCTGGGCACATTGTGCCTTGAAGGGCGGCTTGATGTCGGCATCGCGCGCAGCCAGGCGTTTGAGTGGTGTTTCCAGGATGAGCGGTTGAATGCTGTCCAAAACTTCTCTGGCTTCATCAACGAACTCGCCATCAGGAAACGCTTCAAGATACTCATCCGCCTTCTCCGCAGCCTCCCGCCGAGCATACTCCACGTCTTCCTGTTGTTCTGCGGCGTTCACGCTCATCAGTTCCTGCCACCCGTCGCGATACGCGTCTTCACCAGGCGGTAGCAGCAGCCAGATTGTTGCACCGATCAGGACGATCAGGCAGGTCGCCAGAAACCACGTTTGTTCGTGAATCGGAACGTCCTTCTTTTTTTTCTTCTTCTTTTTCTTTTTCTTCTTCGGCGAATCCTCTTTCCTGTCAGCCTTCTTTGACACTGGCTTGCTGACTACGGTATCTGCCATGGCCGCTCCGACGCCGGCCGTCACTTTTTCCCGAATCTCGCCCAGTTCCGTGTGCACGGCCAATGCATCATGCGGACGGTCGTCCGGATTTTTCGCCAGCAGGCGTTCAATCAGCTGGTCCAGCCAGATCGGGCAGTCCGGAACTTTTTCGCACACGTTGTACGGATCGTCGTTCAGGTGCTGCATCAGCATGTCCATCGGATTGTCCGACTTAAACGGAGTTTCGCCGACGATGACTTCGTACAGCAAACAGCCCATAGCATACAGGTCGGTCTTGCCGGTAATTGGATAGCCAGCCTGGATCTGTTCCGGAGCCATGTAGGCATAGGTTCCAACGGTCTTTCCGGCCGCCGTCAGCGCTGTTGCTTCTGTATCGCGTGCAATGCCAAAGTCACCCAGCTTAAGCCGACCTTTCTTCGACAGAAACAGGTTCGCCGGCTTCAGGTCTCGGTGAATAATGCCGGCGTGATGAGCGTGCTCGAGAGCACTGGAGAGCTGTCGCCCCACGTGCACAGTCTGTTCCCACGAAAGTCGTTGTCGTTTCTTCAGAGCGTCCAGCAGCGAACCGCCATCGATGTATTCCATCGCATACCAACGCTGGTCACCATGCGTGCCACCACCGAAGTATTTCACGATATTCGGATGGTCCAGTCGCTTCAGAATTTCGATTTCACGTTCGAAGCGTTTCAACAGCTTGGGGTCCGATATCAGTCCCGGTGCGAGAACCTTAATGGCCACCTTCTTGTTGTTCTTGGGGTATATGGCAGAATAGACGATTCCCATACCACCGACACCGATTTGCTTGTCGAGAATAAATGGGCCTATTTGCCGAGCTGTCATAAATCGTACCTGAGCGAGAACGTTCTGGACTTTCTGAGCCAAGTTTGACAGACGCGGCACCCAGAAACAATCGGAACCGCGATCCGCGAGCGCATTCGCAAACGTTGTGCTCTGTTGAGAAACACTATGCCGCGAATTGCACCACTCTGTTGCGTGCTGCGACCGGCCAGCATTCTCGCGTTTTCAACCTTAGGGGAAACACGGGCGACGTCGGTTGCAGGAATGTCGACCAACGGAAGAAGGGGCTCAAAGCCGATCATCAGCTTGAACAACCGGAGGCAGCAGCACCGTATTCTGCTCCTGTCAGTGAGCGTCCGATTGAGCCAGTTACGCGGCCCATGCATCTTTTTCCCCTTCTACTGAGACTGATTTCTCCGCAAACCCTGTTCCGTGAGGACTCGACCTTGACTTTTCGAGGGGTCCGTCCCGAGACTGTTAGTAGCGCCATTTCTATTCTGAATGGCCATCATCCCATCTTTCCGATGACGCTGATGCTTGCTCAACTGATTCCAGTCAAAGACGGTGCCCCGATCACCCTGACGAAACCGATCACGGTCGTTGGGCGTAGTTCGCGGCTGTGTGATCTGGCGGTCGACCACGGAAGTGTCTCAAAGCTGCACTGCATCCTGGTAAAAACGGACGGTCTGATCTACATGCGGGACCTGGGCAGCACCAATGGGACTCGCGTGAACGGACAGCGCGTGTTGCGAGGCGCTTTGTTGCCTGGCGATACAATCAGCTTTTCCGGCGCAGCCTACGCCGTTCACCTGGGTCCGGATCCCCAGCTCTCTGCCGGCGGGAAGATCACTACAGCAGCCACGCAGATGATTTCCATCGTCACAGACAGCGATCCAGAGCTTAGCGTCAACAACGACGATGTGAAGCTGCTGTCCGATTCCGACCTGCTGCCAGCCGACTAGACCAGTTTCAAAAAGATGTGGTCGTGGGAAAGCGGGACTCCCGACCCTTTCGTTAACACACGCGTTTCCCTGTTGCTCGATCGGTAGGAACGGGCCTTACGTCCGATCACAGCGGTCGAGCAGAAACCGAAGCTAACCCTTCTTTGGATAATCAAAGTCCACCAAAGTCGCGACATCAATGCGACTCCACGCAGACGCCTCAACAGTCAGAACGCCGCAGGTCGGAACGTTTTCAATCGGTGCCTCAGAAAAACGGTTGGCAAGTTCGGTGATGGGTGGGTTGTGAGTGAACACCATTGCCAGCTGAACGCTGTCGTCGAACAATGAGGCCACGTCCAGCACGTCCTGGGGACAGGCTGCGTACAACTGGTCGTTCACGACGATCGCTTCAGACGAGCAGCCGAGTTCGTGAGCAATCGCTTGAGCCGTTGTCAGAGTTCGAACGGCCGGACTGCTGACGATCAGATCCGGTATCAACAAACGCGCCAAAAGCCGCTGCCCCATCACCGGAGCATCTCTGATGCCACGATTGTTCAGAGGGCGATCGATGTCCGCCAGATCGGCCTCTTTCCAACTGGACTTCACATGGCGCACCAGGAGCAATGTTCGTAACGCTGGCATGGGTTGACACTACCACTTCTACACAATTGAGCCACGGCCGTGGTGACAGCACGTCGCTATCGGGCTAGAGCAAATGACCAATTGACGGAACGGGTTCTGGCTCGTGGGGGCAGCCGTTCTGCTATTGAAACACGTCAACCGCGGCCATGAGTCAGCGAAATTCGTCGTAAGTCTCAAACTAACGTCAGAGTGCCGAAAACGAAAGCGAATCTTCGGATGAAGTCCGGTGTCGCCATGATGTTCGACGCAGAGATGATCGAAGACATCGTCACCGGTCAGCAAGCTGACGTCGTAAAGGTCCGGGCATTGGGATTCCGGGTCGCGGTGTGGACGTCGGTGCCCTGCCGTTACTGAATTCGCAGGCCGGTGGGCAGTGATTCGCCAAACACCAGACCAGCTTCGTCGCTCTTAAGTTCTCCGCCGTCGCGGACAAGAGTTACGAAATGGTCAGGTGCGCCGGCTGATTCCATCTCTTTGACAACCGCGGCCCGCACATCATCCGAAACGTCTCGAAAGCGGTCGTCGGTTCGACGAGACAGTTGCATCAGGGCCAGCTGCGTGACGGAATCACTCACGTCGGCAACATCAATCAACGACTCGATCCAGTTTTCTGCTTCGGTCGTCGGCAGCACGGTGTTCAACGGTCCGTACACGGGTACTCGGGCCCCGATTCTTCCCACCGACCAGATGAGCGCTGAACGAATCGATTCGAACGCCGGACGCGGCAGAAAGTTCAGAGCAATGCGTCCGAGTTCCATCCGCGTCGATCGATCCAGCAGTTCCATGGAAGCAAGCATCCGCCAGATCTCTGATTCCTCATGACTGCCGGAAGCGTAGTCGGCCCCCTTGCCTCGTCCCGATTTGACCTGGCGGTGTTTTTGCCGAATCAATGCGATCACGGATGACGTCAATTCATGCTGTGTCCCGCGAGTGATGCCACCGGCAATTCTGCGGCACAGAATTCTCCATTCCGTCCGCGTGTTCGCGCTGGCGTGAATCAGTTTTCCCTGAGTGACTTTCAGTGTCTGCTCGACGCGCCAGTCGTCCGCGGCCATGCCGAATCCCGGTCGTAGTCCAAACCCCAGCAGATTCAGCCACCGCGCTTCGTGAGCGGCACTGCGTTTCCGTCCCGTGGCCGATTCGATCAGAGTGCCCCAGATACTTCTCAGCAGCGAAGGCGGCCAGTCGGCGCGGCTCATGGAAATATCGCGGGCGATCCGCCGGGGCAGTCCGTCCGGTTTTTCCGTGCCGCTGGTCGCGTAGACAGACGAAAGAATCCCGTCGACACTGTCCAGCGTTGATTGATCCACGATACCCGCCTGTTCCGCAACGCCGGTGTGCACTTCGCGATCGGTTTCGGTAGACGATCGGACGTCAAACTGAAGTTGCCAGCGACGGTCGCCGTTCACCTGTTTGCACCACATCTCCAGCGTGCCAATTTCCGTAAGCCGCGCCGACAGTCGTGCGGTCACAACGTCCGTCTGTTCTTTTTTTCGCGTCTGCAGAACAGTACGAATCGGTGGCAGAGCATGCAGCTGTTCTTCGTTGATCTCATACAGTTCACCGGCCTTGTCGGTCAGGCGTGTGCCGGAAACGAAAATCGGAAACTGCACGGGCTCCGACGTGCGTATCTGAAAGTCGCGTTCAATTTCAATAGATTCGCTGCCAGGTTCAATACCGGCTGGCACCAGACACAAGGCCGACGTCTGTCCGTCATTTCCTTCGATGCCCACGTAATACGTCCGTGCCAGCCCCGCAACAATCTTGACGCCAATGCCGCGGCGCACCATGCCGAACGATGCCGCACCGTGAGCAACGGCAAGGTCCAATCGCTCGTTCTGCAGAATCTGTGGTGTCCACGTTTCGTCCGAATGGCGGAACCATGACGTCAGCGCAGAAATCAGCCGGGCCTGCAGAATCGATGAGGCAAAAAAGCCGCCGTTAAACAGAACAACGTCCGGCCGCGCAGAGTCCGCGACACCATCCGTCGACACAATGTCGTCGGCGTGTGACTTCAGGAACGCAGCCAGATATTTTGTGATCGCTGCGTCGGCGGCATACGGCAGGCCAAATTCCTGAAATCCTGACTGACGATTTTGCGGCTTTTCGTCGAAGTTCGCGGCGGGCAGAAAACCGTCAACCAGCAGCTGCACCACTTCATCGCGACGGACGGTCAGCTGCAGGCCACCACCGATCAGTTTTGATCCGCTGCCGGGCAGGGCAATGGTGAATTCCTGTGGAGCGTCTTCCTGCAGCAGAGTTTCCTTGACGTGGCGGCAGGTGGGAACCAGAACGCTCCACTGACGAGGCTGCAGCTTGCCGTCGCCCATCAACAGCCGTTCGACGTGGCGGGCAAGGGCCAGATCCAGATTGTCTCCGCCCAGCATCAGATGATTGCCCACGGCGATGCGATGGAAGCGAACCTTGCCGTCGTCGCCCGGACGGACGTGAATCAGCGTGAAGTCGGACGTTCCTCCGCCGATGTCACAGACCAGGATCTTCTGTCCCGGAACGACGTGCTGCTCCCAGTTATCACGATGCGCATTCACCCATGAATAGAACGCGGCCTGCGGTTCTTCGATCAGCACGATGCGAGGAAGTCCGGCGCTGCGGGCTGCGGCTACAGTCAATTCGCGGGCGACTTCGTCAAACGACGCCGGAATCGTAATCACGACGTCCTGCTGCGCGAGTGGCTCATCAGGATGAAGATGATCCCACGCGGACCGGATATGCTGCAGATAGCGAGAACTCACATCCACCGGCGACAGGGATTCAGCATCCGCCGCGCCGTGCCATGGCAGCAATGCGGCGCGACGATCGACACCGGAATGACACAGCCACGACTTGGCCGATTCAATCATCCGTCCCGGGTTCGCCCGCCCGAATTCCCGAGCAAACACACCGACGCCGAAATTCGGTTCCTTACGACTCCACGGTAACTTCAATGCAGACGCCGTGCCGTCGGTTTCGGGTGGCTGAAAGTGGAAGGACGGCAGCGTCTGACGGCTTTCCACTTCACCATTGGCGACCAACTGAGGAATGGCAAAGGTCTGGATCTGCCACTCGTCCTGCGACGTGTCGACAAAGCCGACGGCCGAATTCGTGGTGCCCAGGTCAATGCCGACGACGTAACGGCTGCGGTCGTTTGCTTCAGTCGAATTTGATTTCGGTGCGGCAGTCACTGTCCTCACACCTCCGCGTCGTCACGGACGCTGAATTCCAGTTTCCAGCGTTCGTCAGTGGCCGTATGGACACAACACAGCTCAAAGATGCCTAGTTCCGTGATCCGCGACTGAAATCGAACGGGCACATATTCATCGCCGGCGTCCGAATCTGTCTCCAGCGTCGCTTCCATCGAATCCGTTTCCACGAGCTCATCCGCGGACCAGCGAGTCAACTTGTCACCCGGTGCGTCGTGAGTCCGACTGGAGGAACTGAAGATGCGGAATCTTGCCGCTGCGCCAACCACAAGACCAATCTCTTCCGACGGCACGTCGGCTTCCGTTCCTTCTTCCATGCCATGTGGCACGACACACAATGCCGACATCGGTCGTGGTGCACCGGGAATGGCCAGACCGGCCGTTTCTATGCCCACGTAATAAGACCGAGGGGTGCCGCCGCGAATTCGGATGCCACCTCGCTGGCTGGCCCATGCATAATACGCGGCTCCGCGGCCGACGGCGTAGTCCAGATCATGCGCACCGGCAAGAATCTGCGGCGCCGCATCGCCGTACCAATCGGCAAGCTGGTCCAGCAATGCCTGCTGCAGCCGGTCTGATTTAAATACGCCGCCGTTGAACAGCAGGTGGGTCGGTGCCGGCGCCTCAGCGGAACCTTCGTCTGTCTGTCGTTGGAGGAACGCGGCCAGATGACGAGTGATCGCGGTGTCGGCTTCGTACGGCAGGCCAATTTCCTGAAAGCCGGATGCCCTTTGCCGCGAGGGTTGATCGGTGATGTCGCACTTCGCAAAGAATCCGTCGACAAGCATGCGTGCCACGTCTTCGCGGTTGACTTCGACAGAAACGCTGCCGCCGATCAGCCGACTGCCTCGCCCCACCACAGAAATTGTCTGCGTCTCAGGGCCGTCGGCTGCCAACAGAGTTTCTTTGGCGGCACGACAGGAATGCCACAGCGAAACGGACTGCCAGGGGTCCAGGTCCGTCCCCTTTTCGCGGAACAATTCTGACACCTGGTACGCCAGAGCGAGGTCCATATTGTCGCCACCAACCAGCAGGTGATTGCCGACGGCCTGCCGCCGCAGTTGCAGTTCACCGTCTTCTTCGGCCGCAGCGACGAGTGTCAGGTCAGTCGTTCCGCCCCCGACGTCACAAACCAGCAATCGGTCTCCGGCAGTCAGCGATTTTCGCCAGTCGTCTCCCGACGAGGCAAGCCACGCGTAGGTTGCAGCCTGAGGTTCTTCCAACAGAACCAGCGATTCAGGAAGGCCAGCCATCAGCGCCGCCTCACGCGTCAGTTCACGTGCACTGGCACCAAACGAGGCCGGCACGGTCAGGACGATCTGCTGCTGTGCGATTGGCGCGTCCGGGAATGTCTGAGTCCACGCCGCAACCAGGTGTTCCAGATATCGCTGAGAGGCCATCACCGGCGAAATCTTTGCCACCTTGTCCGGCGCTTTCCATGGCAGGATTGGCTGATGGCGGTCGACGCGACTGTGACACAGCCATGACTTGGCTGTGCCGACGGTGCGATCAGGATTCTCTGACGACTGCGATCGCGCGACTTCACCGACAGCGAAATTATAATTTTCCGCCCAGGGCAAATCAAACTCGTGCGATTCCACTTCGCCACTGCGCGCCACGTACAAAAACGACGGCAGCGAATTACGACGTTCGATGGTTTGCGGGGCCACCAGTTGAGGAATCGGCAGCAGTTCCACCTGCGGAGTGTCGGATTCCAGCAAGGCAAAGGCCAGCACGCAGTTGGTGGTGCCGAGGTCAATTCCGATGGCGTATTTGGCGGACATTGTGTGGGCGACGAAAAGGTGGCGACGAAAAGAGTCGAGAGTCTTTTTCGAGGGAACAGTATGTGATCTGGTTTCGTTCTGGGCCGAAAAAGTCTCCCGACCCCGCGACTCTAACCTACGTCAACCTCGGCCGGCGCAATCACGTCCACGGACAGGGAACTGCCGCTCCACGTGGGCAATTCGCAGCGAGTCGCTTGCCATCCGTGATGCGTCAGGTTTCCCGATGTCTGATCGGGACCCGTTTCGCCAATCAGTCGCAGCCGACCGCTGGCCGCAGCATCACTCAGATCAACCGCGCTGCCTTCGGGCTGATCAATCACCGGAGCGATCGCAAATACGCGTTCAAGGACCGTGCGACTGTCGCGATGAATATCGCGTACAGCGGCTCCGATCTGGGCATCGGCATACTCGTCGATCGGTTCCATCAGAAAGTCGACCAGCCGTGCCTCGCGCTGCAGCGCGGCCAACAGAGTGACCGCATCATTGCGAACAACAGGCGCAGGTTCCGGTTCGGCGACCGGTTGCTCGGTGATTTTTTCCGCGACCGCACCAGAAACGAGTTCGGCCAGTTGCTGTGCCAACTGACCGTTTGTCAGGACACGCCATGCCAGACTTAACCGTCCCATCTGTTATACCTTCCAGATCACGTCTGAATCGAAATAGAATTGTGGAGCGGGATTGTGACATCCCACGCCCAATTCTCAAGGATTGATTGCCGCTCTGCCGCAGACGGGCGGGTCTCTCGCGAATGAGCGGCAGGTGTGGGAAAACACGGTGGGCATTTCCGATCGCCGGGAATTCGCCAAACGCGGCCAACGCGCAGAACTGCTGCCCTCGCCGTTCTCCGCCACGCAGCCACGCTGCTCGCAAACACAGATTGGGTCTGTGACGGTTATTGGGGGAATAGCATCCAGTCTCACGACGTGGTTTCCCACGAATCCAGACGGTTCCGCGGCTGGCGAACGAAAATGTGCAGATCGCACATTCTGGCGGACTATTCTTCCGGCGCTGAGGCCGGATAAGTGTCTGGCTCAGATCGTGAACAAAGAACATAGAACGAAGAGGACAAATCGATGGGTCTCAACGTAACATTGCTTGAGGATAGTTTCGCACTCGTAGCTCCAAACGGCGACGCCCTGGTAGAGACATTCTACCGCCATCTGTTTGAGGACTATCCTGTCGTGAGGCCGCTGTTTGAAAATACGGATATGAAACAGCAGCAATCGAAACTGCTGGCGTCCCTGGCACTAGTCGTTGCCAATCTGCAAAATCCGGACCAACTGGTGCCTGCACTGGAAGAAATGGGACAACGCCATGTCGGATATGGCGCTGTTGAGGGTTACTACCCAGCGGTCGGCGCGACGCTTCTGAAGAGTCTGGCTGAGGTTGCCGGTGATGTCTGGAATGACGAACTTCAACAGGCTTGGTCCGATGCATACGATGAAGTTACGAAGCACATGCTGGCCGGCGCTCTCGCGCATGCAGTCTAGAGCATTTTACTTTTTTTCGAAGCGGAAGCCGCCAAGGCTTTCGACCTGTCACTGCCGAAATTCCTGGAGAATTCCGCTACAGAACGACCGCGTGATTTTGAAAACTGCTGTAGCCTTGCGGTTGGGGCAACGTTTTGGGGCTACCGTTCATCGCATGCTACCGAAGACTCTTCACACGAAGAATTGAAACGCCTCCTGCCAGAGGTCGCCTGGCTCGTCGCCCCAACGGCGTCACCTTCCACATCCACGAGTTTCTGAATGTTCGATGGTTTGATCATTGACCGACAGTGAATGGTGAGAATTGAGGATGACCGAAGTTCATCGTCCCAAAATCCTGATTGTCGATGACCGGCCGGCATGCTGGCTATGGAGGAGGCACTGCGCTCAGTCGACGCTGACTTGATTAAGGCGGCGAGCGGTGCTGAAGCCCTTTCGCTGATCATGTCTCATGAGTATGCCGTCGTCCTGATGGAAGTCGTCATGCGCGGACTGGATGGCTTCGCGACTGCTATCGTGATGAGAAGCAACCAGCAGATGCGTCATGCTCCCATCATTTTTGTGACGGAACTCAGCAAGGACGAAACGACCGAATTCAAGGGTTACGAAGCCGGTGCCGTCGACTACGTCTATAAGCCAGTGCAAAGCAATATCCTGCAGGCAAAGGTTCGGATATTCCTTGAACTCTATAATCAACGGAAAGAGCTGGAAGCTGCCAAGCAATTGGCACAGGCAGCGGATCGGGCGAAGAGTGAATTCCTGGCCAACATGAGTCACGAAATTCGCACGCCGATGACTGCCATTCTAGGCTTCTCGGACGTCATGTTGGGAATCGTCGAGACTCCCGAAATCGTTGATGGGCTCAAAACGATTCAGAAAAACGGAGAACATCTGCTCGGCATCATCAATGACATTCTTGACCTCTCGAAGATTGAATCCGGTAAAATGGATGTCGAGTGCATCAACTGCTCGCCGTCCCGGATTCTGTCAGAAGTGGCATCGCTGATGCAGGTGCGAGCCAGCGCAAAAGGCCTGTCGCTGGAGGTCCGGCACGACGGCCCGATACCAGAGGCCATACAGTCTGATCCGACTCGACTACGCCAGATTCTCTTTAATCTTATTGGCAACGCGATCAAATTCACAGAAGCTGGCACGGTCCGTGTGGAAATCCGTCTGTTGGATGATGGTTCCAATAAGCACAGGATTCAGTTCGAAATTACGGACTCAGGTATCGGCATGACTGAAGAGCACCTGGAAGTGCTCTTTCAGCCTTTTGGGCAGGCAGATACATCGACAACACGCAGGTTTGGGGGCACCGGACTTGGATTAGCCATCAGCAAGAGATTTACCGAAATGCTCGGCGGTGGCCTTAGCGTTCTTAGTACTCCGGGTCACGGCAGCACGTTCACCGTCGACGTTTCGACCGGCCCGTTGCAGGGCGTGAAGATGATTGACTGTTCGTTCAGCACTGAAGCCTCAGATGGGACCGCTGCGAAACCCGATATGAAGGACGTCAGACTCGATTGTCGATTGCTTCTGGCTGAGGACGGTCTGGACAATCAGCGACTCATCTCGCATGTTCTAAGGAAGGCCGGAGCTGATGTCACGATCGCCGACAACGGCCAGATTGCTGTTGAACTTGCCATGGCAGCCCTCATCGAAGCAGCACCATTCGACGTGATTCTGATGGATATGCAGATGCCGGTGATGGACGGCTATACTGCAACGACCAGGTTGCGTGAGTCGGGATACACTCGCCCGATCATCGCGTTGACGGCTCACGCCATGAGTCATGATAAAAAGAGGTGTCTCGATGCGGGATGCGACGACTACGCGACGAAGCCGATTAATCGAGCGGCTCTGATTTCCATGGTCGCTCAATGTGCCTCTCAGCAGCCGTCTGAACAAATCATCGATGCCTGACGCAGGACGTATCTGTTCCAGGCCCAATTGTCATCTGCAGGCAGACGACCGCGTTGTTTTGTTGCCGCTCCGTTTGGTGAAGAGCGTCGATTTATGTGTGACACTCATGGGGCTTACGTCCCGCCAGCGCAAATGCGCCCCGAACACGCGACAGTTGGGAAGCGTTGTCGGCAATTACTGCCAGCACACGTCAAGTGCACGGAAATACGCCACCAATTGGCCGTTAATCGGCGCAGATTCTCATCGACAATTGGATTGGTTCTGCGTCTTATTAGATAGGGCACGCGAAGACGGATGATGTCGGACCGGCCCCAAAATGTGAATCGCAGGAACGCGGTTATTCAGCAGTCGCATGGAAAGCAACTACTGCAAATCTGGAGGCTTGATGACGTAGAAGGACGGAGTCATGAAAACACAAGGATGGAAACGAATCACTGGAATCTTCGCTGCAATAGCCGTGGCCACGCTGATCAGCGGGTGCCATGGCGTACACAGCGGAGCACCTCACCCCTTCACCACGATGTTTCGCAAAAGCGCTGAGGTGAACCACTACGCCGCTCCGGCTGAGTCGGTCCCGATCACGGCCGGGCCAGCCGTACAGAACGCCGTTCCCGGCTGTTCATAGCAGCGCGACTGCCGAAAGCAATTGAGGCAGGACGGCGTCCGCACCAAACACGGAAGTGTGCAACTGCGGTGGATGCACGTGCTTCGACATCAGCGAGCGCGTGCTTCCGACGTCCACTTGCGCAGCATATCCCTCAGAAGTTTGATTTCTGAAAAGAAGGCCTGCGCATCCGCGTTGCCGTGCTCCAGTGCCCACGGACCGCGGAAGCCGGCGTTCCAGGCAATGTCGAAGCAACGCTTCAGATCGTATTCTTTGTGTTCGCCGCCGGGACCAAGTTTCCGAGCTTTAAAATCGCAGGTGGCGGCCAACGGAAACGCCCGGGCCAGACCAGTATACCGGACGTCATTGCCGGACCAGTTCCCCGTATCGACGCCCGCGGAAATGTTGTGCCCAATCGCCTTCAGCAGCGACGGCACGGAATCGGGATCACTCTGCATCCAGCCAAAATTCTCGACCAGCATCATGACATCACGTTCGGCAGCGTATTCACACAACTCGCGGTAGCTGGCCACATGGATGCCCATGTCGGGCTTCTGTGATTGCGGCAACGGTCGAGCCCAGCGGCAGCCCAGATGTGAGGCGATGTCGATCGATCGTTTGTACTCGGCCAGCGCCTGCTGGCGAACGTCCTTTTGCGGACTGTTCATGTCGATGCCACGTTGATTCATCTTTAGATTCGTGAGCACGCAGCCGTACGTGTCAGCAGCCGTCCGCAGCAGGTCCAGGTATTTGTTGTCAACTTCCGCGAAGTCAGGAAACGACGACGTGTTCAGATCAATCACGCGCAGATCAAGCTCCTCGCGCATGATCTGCGGCAGCTGTAGCAATGTGAATCTGCCTTTTCTTCGCGAGGTGGTCAACTGAGCTGCAGCTGACGCAGTTACGATGCCAATGGCATCATCGAGCTCTGACGGTCCTTTCGCCTGATGCGCCTCTGCCACGATCGAAGGGGCTGCCATGACCGTTGCCCCCGCCAATGCCACGCCGCCGCGACGCAGGAGTTCCCGCCGACTCAGTTTGCCCGTGACACTCTGCAGAAGATTCGATTGGTGCATGGCTGACCCCGGATTCAGGTTCACATGGTGTGCGACGGCACGGGCGAGTACGTCCATCGCGTTATCACAACTCCGCAATGATGAGCTCGCGACGAACGCCCCGCAAGTCCATTTCAAATTCAATGTTCCGAATCGGTGGCCGCGAATAAAACCATTGAATGCCAACTCGCGCGGCGTCCGGGATTCCCGCGATAATCACATGTTCCAAAAGATGGTGTATCGGGTGAGCACAGTACACGCGGATGCTGGACAGAGGTTGTTCGCTGGCCCCCAATCGATCCAGACGGGTCCGCATGATGTCCACAACGCATCTCGCTTTCTCCTGCAGCGCGGCTTCGCTGGTTTCGCCGAAACGGACAATGTGTTGATCGCTCAATTCGCGATGGGGCAGTTCACCGCCGCCGGCAACAACAAACGTCGGGGCAGAAGAATCACTCGGTCCAACGAATGAAAAACCGTACAGCAGTGTTTCGTTCGGCGGATTTACAACTGGTGCCACGTTTGTACGAGCAATCGGGTTTTCCTCGTTCACCAACACGTTCCACTCTTCCAGCAATGCCCGATACTGCTTATTGAAGTCAATGAATCCGCTCATCGGATGAGGTTCAGGACATCTCAGTTCCACGCCACAGAGGCAAAAATGATCCAGCCCCCATTGCTCAAGATATTCTCTGACACCAATCAGCCCCTGTCGCCACGGCACCGGGCTACTGAGAGTCGCGTGGACGATTTCTCGGCCGGGGACGGTGATCACGCCGGACGAATAGGGGGCGATCCCCTGAAGAAAATGATAGCCGCCGCGAACGTTCAATATTAATTGTGATGCCATTCGCATCTCCTGTGATTTTGCATTGGCCGACGGCCTGGAAGGCCATCACACCAGAAAGTTACAACCACTCGTCGAGGATTTCCTGCAACGACACGCCTGATGGATTGTCCATAAACGCGGTCAGCTGCGCGGCCAGCAATTCCACGACGGGCAATGCTTCGGTGGCCTCTGGTGTCGCGGGCACCACCGCTGCCGGCAACCAGTTGACGACATCTTCGATTCCAGCGCCATCGATCGCTGACGTTTCGACGATTCTGGTTGCCGCCGCCATCTCGGGCGACGGCGCAGGATTGTCACGTGACAGATCTGTTTTGTTCCAGAGAATCGCAGTCGGACAGGCGGAAGGAACGGCACCCAGCAACTCAGCATCAGCATCCGTCCAGCCGTTCTGTGAATCGACCACCAACAGGCAGGCGTCGCAGTTAGCAACGCAATTGCGAGCAGACTCGACCCCGACCGTCTCGATGTCGTTGCTGGTTTCTTGGCGAATACCGGCCGTGTCGACCAGCAGGAAGGGCCAGCCCCCCAGGATGACTTCGACTTCGACAAGATCCCGCGTCGTGCCCGGCTGGTCAAAGACAATTGATCGTTCGTACCCGATGATTGCATTCAACAGGCTGGACTTACCCGCGTTCGGCTGGCCGATGACGGCCACGCGCCAGGGCGTCATCAGATGAGTGGCAAAGGCACGCCATCGCAGACAGTTGTGCAGCAGAGCAGCAGTCTCGTCCGCATCTTCCTGTATTGACAGCGTCGTCAGGTATCGACGTAACACGCCGTTGTACTGCGCCAGCAGAAATGAGGCCGTGCTGCGCGTGCGACACTTCAGCAGCTGCTCTAGAATGGCCCGCTCAAGACGTCCTTCAGTGGCTTTGTCGGGGTACTCTGTCAAGACTGGATCGGACGGTCGGTCGGTCGATGTCAGCTGTCGTGAAATACGCTCAACCGCAGCGTCGCCCCCGTGACAATGGACCTCCCAGTCGTTGTCACTGACCCGCACGACGACAACGTCTTCGCCGTCCCACATCCCGTACAGGATGCGTCCAACGGCGGCTTGTGACGGCAGCATGCCGTTGGCAGCCCGAAAGCAGGAATCGAATCGGTCGCACGTTTCCTGCCCCGTAATGTTCACCCTGGTCACGGCGACGGCACCGCGGCCGGGAGCGGTCAGTTGCGTGACGTTTGTTTCACCGTTCATTGGCCGGTCGTCCGATCTACGATGGACGGCGTGCCGGACGGTTTGACTCGCCGAGCGAATACCTTATCGGCGGACGTGGCGTAGAGCGTGCGAAAGTCAGGGCCGCCGAACACGACGTTCGACAGAAACGCTGCCTGCGGTTTGCTGATGGAACCGCCCAGGCGCCCGGTGGGGTCAAACATCTGCACGCCAACGGAGGTCGCGACATACAGTCGACCGGCGTCATCCACGGTCATGCCGTCGGACCTGGGTTCAGTCTCCCCAAAAGTCGTCTGCAACGGCGAGTAGTAAGCAGCACCGAACTTCAGACCGCCATCCGTTTCAACTCGGAACGTCCGCAGCACCGGTGAATTCCCATCCGTCACGACAAGTGTCGCTTCGTCCTGCCAAAGAATGATTCCATTGGGTCGAAACCCTTCCGCAACTTTCTGCGGCTTGTCGGTAGATCCATACTTCACCAGCCAGACCGAGTTCGATTTTGGAGACGTGACATAGATGTGCCCTTTACGACTGACCACAAGGTCGTTGGCCGATGGCAGATCCGCCAGGACCTCAAAGGATCCATCAGGCTCATACGCGACCACCTGTTTTGCCTTGTTCAGGCAGCCGAACAACAGTCCGTTGGGACCGAACATCAATCCACTGGTGCCCCCAGCATTCTCCGCGAACACTTCCGCTTTTCCGTCTTCTCTCAGCCGAAACACGCGGCCGCTGGGTACGTCGGAAAAATACAGTCGGCCGTTCCTGTCGACGGCGGGGGCTTCCGTAAATTTGAATCCTTCCGCGACCAGACGCCACGGCGCATCGTCAAGCAGTACCTGCGTCAACGGCATGTCCTGCGCTGCAGCATGATTGGTGCACAGCACACCCACGAAACAACACGCAGTCCAGAGGCGACCCAACTCGACCGGAAACGAAACGCATGTCATCTTTGAAGTGCCTTTGCAGGACAGAAGTGGAACGGCTCACGACGTAATGGTCGCCGCAATCGTCCATTTGTTCAATCCAACGCCCATGTTGTGTCGCGTAAGGGGGCAGTCACGGATTGTGGTATCGAACTGGTGGGTGGCCGGTGGCTGGACTGAGCCTGCGAAGGAAGCCCCGGGGTTTCACTCGTCCCTCACTCCAAGCACCGGCCACCCCTCCCGGCTTCACAACATTCCGTGACTGCATCCGCTGTGTAGCCATAGAACCGGAGTGGTTTCTTGACGTCGCTGTTTAAATCGCACACAGTAGGTGCGTCATAGTCGAGCTGACCACATTTTTCGCGAAAAGAGAACATCGATGCACCGTTTTCTGCTTATTCTGCCACTCCTCATCTCGACGGCATGGGCGGCCCCGCCCACAGTCAGCCGCTGGGAAAAGAGCGTCCAGCAGTTCGAGAAACAGATGAAGGACGGCGACTCCAAACCCGGATCCGTGCTGTTTATTGGCAGTTCCAGCATTCGAAAGTGGGATTTGCCAAAGTGGTTTCCCGGGCACACCACGATCAATCACGGCTTCGGTGGATCTGAAGTTGCGGACTCGCTGCAGTTATTTGACCGCATCGTAAAGCCACTGAAGCCGTCAATGATTCTGATGTATGCCGGGGACAATGATATCGGCAAGGGCAAGACCGCCGAAATCGTCCACGCTGACTTTCAGAGTTTCGCCAAACGGGTGAAAACGGACCTGGCTCCTGGAACCAAACTCGCCTTCATTGCCATCAAGCCCAGCATCAAACGATGGTCCTTAGCTGGCGAGATGGCCAAAGCCAATGCGCTGATCGCTGGAGACTGTGCAGCGGATGATCAGCTGCAGTACGTCGACATCTGGAGCCCGATGCTGGGACAGGACGGCAAACCGATGGCGGATCTATTCATTAAGGACGGACTGCACCTGAGTGATAAAGGCTACGCGATGTGGACGGCTGTCGTCACAAAGCTGCTTCCAGCACCGACAATCGCTGTTGACGACGGCCTTTCCGGTCGCACACTGCTGTTTCACACTGACTTTGAGGACCAGAATATCGACCGTTTCGAACCCACAGACGCCACGGCCTGGAAGTTGTCGGAACAGGACGGAAACCACTTTATTTCGCTGACGAAGAAACGCAGCAAATATACTCCACCCGTTCGATCTCCCTACAACCGAGCACTGATCAAGGATTTGAAGGTCGACAGTTTCGTTCTGGATGTAAGACTGCAATCCACGATTCCGGATTATAATCATCGCGATTTGTGCCTGTTCTTCGGGTACCAGGACAATGCTCATCTGTACTACGTGCACCTGGGCAAACGTACGGACGACCATGCCAACCAGATCTTCATTGTGAATGACGAACCCCGAACAAAGATTTCCACAAAGACCACTGCTGGTATTCCATGGAACGACGACTGGCATCATGCCAGAATTGTGCGGAACGCTGAGACCGGATCGATTGAAGTGTTCTACGACGACATGCAGACGCCTGTCATGACGGCCACCGACACAACCTTCGGCACAGGCCGAGTCGGCGTGGGTTCCTTCGACGACACCGGTAACTTTGATGATATCAAAGTCTTTGGTGCGAAGTCCGGCAAATAATTCCATCGAAAAGCGGGGCTGCGAGTTTCGTTGTACGCGAATCTCGACGTTGCACGGCCGCACCTGCAGCCATCTACGGGCGAACCACCGGGGCTTCCTTCGTAAGCTCAGTCCAGCCCCGGCCACGCATCACGCAGTCACGGCGATTCTCAACTGCACCCATTTGATACCACTCGATCCAATACGGTTTCAGAACCAGGAAGAAGCACTACAATCACCGATTGATAGTTATTTTTCGTTCCATTGTCTGAAACTGAACTCATGGATTTCCTGCAACTGGCCGGGAAAAACATTCTGGTTGTGGGAGTCGCCAATCGCAAGAGTGTAGCGTGGCTCACCGCAAAAATGCTGCGCGAAGCGGGGGCGAACGTGCTGTTCTCCGTCCGCTCCGAAGAACGTGCTGCTACCGTCCGAAAACTGGCGCCGGATGCTTCGGTCTTCATCTGCGACGTCGAACATCAGGACCAGATCGACAGTTTGGGACAGCAGGTGGCCGCGGAAGTTAAGACGCTGCACGGCATCGTTCATTCGGTGGCATACGCAGATTATTCTGCGGGCTGGCTGCCGTTTCACGAAACGCCGCGAGCGGCCTTCCTGCAGGCGCTGGACATTTCGTGTTACTCGCTGGTCGCACTGGCGAACGCGTTCAAAGATCTGCTGGATCCGGAAACGGGCAGCGTCGTATCGATTTCAATCTCCACCACGCGAATGGCCGCCGAAAACTACGGCTATATGGCACCGGTGAAAGCTGCGATGGATTCTTCGATCTGCTTTCTGGCGAAGTCGTTTTCGAAGTTCTCCAGCGTTCGCTTCAACGCCGTCTGTCCGGGACTGCTGAAGACATCCGCCTCGGCCGGGATTCCGGGCTACGTTGACAGCTATCTGTTTGCGGAAAAGGCGACTCTGCGAAAAAAAGCCGTGCAGACGGACGAAGTGGCAGCAGCTGTCGCGTTCATGCTGAGTCCCAGATCATCGGGCATTAATTCCCAGGGCATCGTGATCGATGCCGGAATGGGCACCAACTACTTTGACGACGAGCTGGTCCATGACGACGATGGATCAGCCTGACACAACTGCAGAACGCACGCCTGGGGTTCCAACTCCAGTGGAGTCCCGGTGGCTGATTGCGCTGGTATTCGTCGGCATCACGCTGCGGCTGCTGGTGCTTTTGTTTCGTGGCGACGATCTGAAGACCGACCCGGATGTGTACGTCGGTATCGCTCAGACGATCGTCGACGGCAACGGTCTCTGCGTTCCGGGAAGTGACCAACCAACAGCCTTTCGTCCGCCCGTGTATCCGCTGTTGCTGGCCGGCTTGAATCTGGCAGGTCTGAAGTTTACTCACGCTGCCGGATTGATCAATCTGGTGTCCGGCGCAGTGCTGATTATCGGCAGCTGGTGGATGGCGCGGGTGATCGGTCTTTGCGGCCGATGGCCGGCATTCGCGGCTGCAGCTGCGGCCCTGGATCCGCTGCTGCTCAGATACACTGCATTGCCGATGACGGAGAGTATCAGTGCCGGACTGTTGACGGTCGCCATGCTGCAGATTCTCAAGCTGTCCGCTGAACAGTCCGCTTCCACAGCGACAGTGGCTGACTCATGGCCGCGGTTGACGTGTTTCAATAGCAGAACGGCTGCCCCCACGAGCCAGAACCGGTTCCGTCAATTTGTAAACTGCTCTAACACAACACCACGAATAAAGACGGCCACCGTGGCTGGCTTGTGTTTCGGGCTGGCGGGACTCTGTCGGCCGGTCGTTTTTGTGATGTGCGCTGTGGTGACTCTGGCCTTGTTGCTGGCTGTCATGCGGCGTCAGGGACGGACCACGCGTGGGCAATCTGACACCAGCCCGGATGGCCAGGACCGCCGTCTCGGGTTTGTTCGTCCGGCATGCCTGGCTGTTCTGCCCGCCGTCGTTGCTGGAGTGGTGGTGTTGCCCTGGATTGTTCGCAATGCCGTTCAGTTTGGTGATTTTATTCCCGCGACGACTCACGGAGGCTACACGCTGTTGCTGGGCAATAATCCGGTATTTTTTACCGAAGTCGTCACAGCTCCGGGGCAACCGGCGTGGCAGGGCGAAAGTCTCGATCGCTGGCAACAGGAAATCCTGGCCGACATGGTTGCAGACGGTGTCGAGCCCCGCAACGACGTGGCCATCGACAAATGGAACTACGACCGAGCTGTTCGAAACATCAGGCAGCAGCCCGGCGTCTTTTTGCAAGCCTGTCTGCTGCGGTGGAAACGATTCTGGGCTTTGCAACCTTCGGTCACGGAAACAGAGTTGCCAGTGTTGACGGCAACCGCCGTGGCAATATGGTACGGAGTCCTGTGGTTAGGGCTGGGCGGAAGTCTTTTCTGTGCGGACTTCCGTCGCTCTGGTCATATACAGCTGCTGTGGTTGGCGATATTATCTTTTCTGCTGCTGCACACGTTCTACTGGACGAATACCAGGATGCGGGCACCATTGACCGGGATCATCGTTGTTCTGTCTGCGGTCGGATGGGAAGCAGTTTTTCGTCGTTTATCCAGGGGTCGCGACAACACGGCCGTTGAGGCAAAGTCGAGCTGACGCTCGAATATAAATGGTTCGTTTCTGTTGGTCGCTGCGGGGATGCCGACAAGACGGACTTTGGTTTATCCGAAAGTCTTTTATCAATGATCTGTATTTCTCTGACACCATCCTCGCGGACTCTCGCGCCGGCCGATCTGCTGAATGCATCGCGCAAATGCGATATGATCGAGCTGTGCCTGGACAGTTTCCTCAAGACACCGGACATCGCCTCCCTGCTGAAGTTGTGCGACAAGCCAGTCATAGTGTCCTGCCGACGTCGCAAGGACGGTGGCAACTGGAGCGGCACAGAAGACGAACGCATGCAGTTGCTGCGCAACACGATCGTGGCGGAGCCGGAATATGTGGAACTGGATCTGGATATTGCAGAAAAAATTCCGCGGTTTGGCAAAACCAAACGAGTGATCAGTTACACGAGTCTGAATCGTCCGTTGTCAAAAATCGACGACATTTTCGAACAGTGCTACAAGGCCAAGGCCGACGTGGTGAAGTTCACCTGGCCTACGGACGACCTGGATGCCGCGTGGCCATTGCTGGCGGCCGTGACTCAGGCCCGCGAGCTGCCTGTGGTTGGGCAGGGAATTGGCGCATCGGGGCTGACATTTTCGCTGCTTGGTCGAAAATATGGTTCGCCCTGGATCTACGCGGCTTTGGAACGCGGCATGGAAGCCTACGACGGTCAGCCGACCGTTTGGCAGCTGGAGGAAGAGTATTGCATACGAGACATTGACAAGAAGACGCGATTCGTCGGCGTCGTCGGGCTGGGCGCAGCAGAAAACACCACTGTGCGAGTTCTGAACGCCGCGTTTCACGAGCTCGATAAGCCTATTCGCTGCCTGCCTTTATTGCCGGGCAGCATGGACAAGCTGCAGAAGCGGCTTGGCATCATGAAAATCAACGCCATGCTGGTGGATCCGCTGTATTCCGGTGATCTGAGTGGGATGTGTACTCCCAGCGACGAGCTGTCACAGCAGTCCGGGTACATGGACGTCGTGCTTGAGGGCAAGAAGGGCTGGGTCGGACGGACAACACTGATGGAAGCGGTCGACAGGATGACGTCAGCGTTGAAAGATGAAAAATGGACGGAAGGTCGAGCAACGACCGTCTTTGGTTGTGGACCTATTGCACTGGCTGCGGCGCACTATCTGTCTGGCAGAAACGCAGCCGTCAGTATTGCAGCGCCATCGGACAATGCTGGCATGTCAGCGGCTAAGAAGGCTGAAGTCAGGCATATCCCCTGGGGCGCAATTCACCAGACTGCGACAGACGTCGTCGTTCTTGCAGGATCAGACATCAAATGTGGCACTGGGCGCGGTGAATTGAATCCGTCGCTGATCCGGGAAAAGATGGTCGTCATCGACCTGACCGCCTACCCCGGAGAATCACCATTCGCAGAAGAAGCGCATGTCCGAGGAGCTGCCTACATCAGTCCGTCGGGAATATTTGCACGGCAATTACAACTGCAATTCAAAATGCTGACGGGCATGGACCTGCCACCAACCGCCTTCAAGAAAGGACTGGAACAGGCATAGCGTTGCGTCAGTCCTGCGTCATAGTGTGCCCAGTGCCTTGACGCTCAAAAAAGCACAGGCAGAGCCAGTGGCACACAACTCCCTCATTTCATGACTGACAAAGCATTGGGCGTCCACGGGAAAATGACACCGGACTGACCACTGGATCGCTTGCCTATTGATGTCGGACTTGCCAATCATTGATGCTGTTATTCAACCACAACGCAGCCGGCAACCGAATTTCGCGACCTTGCTTCGGTGTGTCGCGGTTACCTGCCTTATTGTTCTGCTGCGTGCTGGTGATGAAGCCCGCACTGCGGAGCGTCTGACGGACTCGACTTTTGTCGTCGACGTTGAACTGGTGTCCGATGCTGCATCCGACGTCGCCGACGTCACCTCCCTGGGCCGCGGTCTGTGGCTGTTACGCGACGCCAACGAAGATTCCGTCCGATTCGCTGCGTTAACGCTTCCGGATGCCGTGGCTGTCATCGGTTACCGCGGCCCCAGCAACATTCTGTTGATCCTGAACCAGCAGTCGCAGGTCGTCGCCGCACAACTCGTCAATAGTGACGACACTCCGGAACACGTCGACGCTATTCTGAAGGACGAATTCTTCTTTCAGCAGTTTAACGGCTGGACACTGGGCCATCCCGACAGCTTTGCCGACATCGACGCGACCAGCGGTGCCACGTTGACGAGTCTGGCGATTGCAGAAGGTATCGCTGTGCGGTTGGGCGGCGAAAAACCGTCCCTCCGGTTCCCGGACGACTTAAGTGCAGTGGACCTGATGAATTTGTTCGACGTACCGGCCGGACTGAGGGTCATTCCGATAGATGGTATTGAAGCCAAAGTTGTTGATGGCACTGGCAACGAGATTGGGCGTCTGATTCGCACCGGTCCATTGATCGACTCGCTGGGCGGATACCAGGGGCCGAGTGAAGTTGTCATGTTTCTGGACGCTGACGGCAACACTCAACAACTGGCCCTGAGACGGACCTATGACAACAAGCCGTATGTTGACTATCTGAATGACGAACCGTGGTTCTGGAGTACATTTCAGGAAAAGAATCTTCGGCAGCTGGCAGCGATGGATCTCGCAGAAGAACAGGTGGAAGGTGTTTCCGGAGCAACGATGACCAGCATGGCGGTCGCCGAAACGATTATCGTCGCAGCTCGTAAATACGAAGAACGACAGTCCGCGGTGGCAACCGAACTTCAGCGTCGCAGTATTCACTGGAGTCGTCACGACACGGGCACGGCATTCGTTCTGGTCGCAGCCATCGTGATTGGTATGACTCGGCTGCGAGGATCGCGACGGGTTCGAATCTGCTGGAACATATTCCTTGTTGGCTACTTCGGCCTCGTCACCGGAAATCTGATTTCTCTGGCCTTCGTCATGGGTTGGGCCGCGAAGGGATTTGCATGGCGACTGGCTCCCGGACTGGCCGCCGTACTTCTCGTCAGTTTCATTCTTCCGGTTGCGACCAAACGCAATCTGTACTGCAGTCACATCTGCCCTCACGGGGCCGCTCAGCAGCTGGTGAAAGGTCGCATCAGGTGGAAGAACGGGATCTGGTGGCTGCGCCGGTTGAAGTGGCTGCCGGGCATGACTTTGGTGGCCGCTGTCGTCGTGACAATGCTGGGACTCGACTGGAATCTGGCCGCGTGGGAACCCTTCAATGCTTACATCTGGTACGTTGCGGGCGCCAGTAGCATCATTCTGGCTGTGGCATCGCTGCTGCTTTCCGCCGCCGTGCCCATGGCTTACTGCCGCTACGCCTGCGCAACAGGCAGGCTTTTGGAGTACGTCCGTCGTTCCGCCCGTTCCGACGGATTTTTGCTGGCAGACGGCGTGTTGCTGTTGCTGGTGCTGTTGGCGTTGCTCCTGGTGATGTCCTGGTGAGCTACAGGCAAAGAAGGATCTCGACACGGGTGGTTCTGTTCGCGACTACAGAAGAGCGACGGTTGAGCAAAGCCTGACCAGATCAGCTTCCGAGTCACTTCCCCTGAGAAGGGTTCAACTTGCCACCAGAAAAATTTACCAACGATCCTGAAGCGAATCCGTATCTCGCTCCCGGCAAAGTCGATGGACCGACAGAGCGAAACACCCGCGTGCCCCGATCGTGGCTCCTGAGGGGAGTGGTTCTGTTTCAAGTATTGTTCTACGCGGTTTTCGTTCTGTTCTTTGCCTTCGTCGGCATTGTCACGCTGTCGGTAGCACCGATCACGGCTCGAATGGATGAGATTGTGCTCATGCTGATAGCTGTTGCGGCATGTCCCTTCGTAGCCTGGTTCATGATGCTGGAGATCAGAGGCCTGCTGTACACCGTCGTTGAACGTGAACGCTTGTTAAGTGCCTTTTCGATGCTGTCGACAATTGTCCCTGTCGGATTATCGGCGTTCTGGTTCTACGAGTATCTGGCCTTCGGTTCCTTTGGGGCGAACGCCGTTCCCGGCGTCTTCGCTCTCCTGTTTGCCACGTTCTGGTTTGCGGTCAGCTTTGGACGTTGGAAAGCGACAGGACGTTGAAGATGCAAAACACTGCACCGTGGTCACTCAGTACGTCTACCACCAATGATGGCTTAGTCGCTCCATTGACAAAAACTTTCACCGTTCGGTCTTTGACGACGATCTTCACGTGCAGCCAGGCATCCCCATCTGGCGCTGGATCAATCGGCTTCTCGAACTGGCCTGGTTTTTCCTTGCGTAGTTTTTGCCATGTCCATTTTGGATGAGAGACATACTGAACAGCATGCGATCTACTGTCAGCGTCAGCGGCGCGAAAATTAAATGGCCGAAAATAGACGGCGTCATGAGCCTGCTGATTGACCACTCGAACGGCCACGCCAACAAAACCGCTCGCCCACGGCCGACTCTTGCCTTTCGCGTCGAACTCGATTGTTCCCGTCCTGAAGTCAACTCCGTCGAGCCAAAGGACGTTCTGTTTGCTATTGAACTCAAGCGCTGCCGCTCCGTCCCGGTCAATCAGTTTCGCCGCCTTGAAGTTGCCTTTCCAGCCCTTACCTTCGGGAACCGCCCGCAGATCAGGTGTCAGTTCCTGCGCATTGGTAAAACGGCTGCAGCAACAGGTCAGAAGGACGATGACAACACTCATTCCAACGCTTTCTGTCTTCACGATATTTCCTCCTCTTGTGCTTCGGCACTTATCATTTGGAGTTTCCTGTCAAACGATGAGAGTATCATCAGAACGGCAGGGATGCAGGCTTGATAACGGTTATTGAATTAAGCCACAGAGCCCAGTGGCTGGCAGCGTGTCCCCGGAAAATGTACGCGCCGGCGTCGTCAGATGCCAGCAGGGCAATCATTTGTCCGTCATCCCTTGTCTCTTGTCAGCGCCTACAAAAGAACAACGACCCAGTGTTCACCACGTGAACACGGGTCGTTGTCCCCGAAACAGGAGTCCGGTTTTGTCAGTGTTGAAGGCGGAGGGATGAAGGCTGAATCTGTCGAGGAGGTAATCGATGTGGGTGGCATCGAATCGACAGTCAGCATTCACCCATCGGTCTTCAATATTTTCAGGTCGCCTGTTTTGAATTGAGTTTGCAGGAAGACGTCTGTCTTGGTCGCATCATTGAATGTGCCGATCAGCGGTGGTGAGAGCGTTTTTCACCGCGTGGTCGTGAGTCGCAGCTGATGTCGCCGCTGCTATCACATTCGTCCCTGTAGTCGTTGAATTCGCTGCCGAAGACATGGCCCTTCTAGCCCTTGGCCAGTGAGTAGCAGTAACTCTGGTTGATCGAGCCGATGGCGGACCCCAGGTCTTCCAGTTCCTGGTTCACGCCATAAGACAGTTCGGTCAGTCCAACAATGACTCCCAGAACCAGAATTGTGCCAACGAGTACGATTTCGGCGGAAACGATGAATCCATTTTCGTCAGTGGCCAGTGCGTTAAAAATTTTCATCTTTGCTTTTCCTGTTTCGTTTGGTGACTGTTTGTTTCTATCAGGCGGACTTCGGTGAGTTCCGCTTGACTGTTTTTCTATAAAGCATGGTGAATGCCAAACGTGCCAGGATGACAAGATTTGTTAGCGCATTATTCGTCCGTTCTTGCTTTAACATGGTTTGCAGTAAAGGTTTATGGTTATTTTGTGCCAGCTGGGAAATGTAAAGTCGTCTGAACGTCGTTGACAAAGTCACGTTTCGGAAACTCAACGTCATGTTGCTTCGGCAACGATATGGTGACTTTGGGGGACAAAGCAATGCGTGGCCCCGCGTTTCGCTGACTGTGGTAACAACTGTGCGTTGTTCTGTGGAGCACCCACTGTGCTCGCATAGCGTGTCAGGCATTTTTTGTGTGTCTTGTGGGCCGTTTGAGCCCCGCAGGCCCGTGACCGAGCACAGCGCTGTTCCGTCACGACGTCTGTAATGCATAGCGTAGGGGCCGCTGTGCGGACCGTTGTATAGAATCGAATCTCTCTGGACCGCTGCTTAAGTTGTTTTGGTCCGCACAGCGGACCCTACAGGGCTTCAAAACCATTAATGTTCACTGACATCACACTAATTGTTTCCCGGACGTTGTCGCTGAACTTAGCGAACCAGTCTCGTGAACGGTGCACGTTACCTGGGGTTGCGATGTCACCGGACGACAGCTGAGATGGCGACGTCGTCATCGCGGTGGTCGCTCACCCGGCTCAGGGAATACCAGCCGAGCTTCCGTTCACTTCCACTGACTTCAGCGGAGACGTGACCAGGTCAATCACTGCAGGTGCATCTCGGCGTTGCAACGTTAGAATGTCGGCCTTCACGGCACCGGGCTGGACGTCCCGGCCGATCCCGTTTGGCGCAAAGAGAAGTCGCACTGAGTATGGTCTACCTGAGCTGCATCATCGCGTATCTCATTCTGTTAGGTGGGATTGCGGTGTGGAAGTCCCGTGACGTGAAGGACCACAGCGACTTTGCCGTGGCGGGCAGGTCACTTTCGCCGTGGATGATGGTCTGCACGATGCTGGCGGTGTGGATCG
>JAPYTO010000077.1 GCA_029941865.1 Fuerstiella sp.
TACCAGAAACCAGGAACAGTTGAGAACGAGCAGTCGAACGAGCAGTCGAACGAGCCGACGAACGAGCCGACGAATGTGTGACACGACAGCGTCGTTCGCCTGGAACTGCACACTTCCTGTCGAGTGAATCTGTGAGGTTTTCATAAGTACTCTTTGGTCGCGTGCAGATCCGAACGGACTCCGCACTGAAAACGGAAACGAGCTGATCCCATGAAGCCCAGCGTTCTGATCATTCCGCTGATGTTCTTTTTTACGGCCCCGGAAACCATCTGCGTGGCTGGACCGGATGAAGCAGTGGCGGCGACGAATTCGACTGTTGCTGCAGCCACAGACGAGACCCCGCAGGATGAGAAACCTGCTCCGCCGAATCCGTTTCCCGATGCGGTGGCGGTGCCTCCAGGAATTCTGGACGGCGGCGTCGAATGGCTGAACACTTCCACGCCGATAGACCTGAAGGCGCTGCGAGGGAAAGTGGTGTTGCTCGACTTTTGGACGTACTGCTGCATCAACTGCATGCATGTTCTGCCCGACCTGAAGTATCTGGAGGAGAAATATCCCAACGAACTTGTTGTGATCGGCGTCCACTCGGCAAAGTTCGATAACGAAAAACTGTCGCAGAATATTCGCGATGCGATCCTTCGTTACGAGATCAAACACCCCGTGGTCAACGACAGCGAGATGTTGATCTGGCGCAAGTTCGGCACGCGTGCATGGCCGACTTTGGCGTTGATTGATCCGGAAGGCAGGTTCGCCGGGTCGCAGGGCGGTGAAGGCAACCGGGAATTGTTTGACACCGTTATCAGTAGGATGATCGAGTACCATCGCTGGAAGGGAACGCTGGACGAGACTCCTGTTGTCTTCGATCTGGAGACCAATGATGTACAGCCAACAGCCCTCAGGTACCCGGGAAAAATCATTGCCGATGCAGAATCGAACCGACTGTTCATCTCAGACAGTAATCACAATCGGATCGTCGTCACTGATCTTGACGGCAGGCTGCTGCACATAATCGGTTCCGGGCAGCCCGGACGGTCCGATGGTACATTCTCGGCAGCCGAATTTGACCATCCTCAGGGGATGGCCCTTGTCGGTGACATCCTGTACGTCGCCGATACTGAAAACCATCTGCTTCGTGCGGTGGACCTGCAGGCCGAAACTGTTGCAACGCTGGCCGGAACCGGAAAACAGGGACGACCGCGTAACGTTCACGGCGA
This sequence comes from Fuerstiella sp., assembly GCA_029941865.1. Lineage (GTDB taxonomy): Bacteria > Planctomycetota > Planctomycetia > Planctomycetales > Planctomycetaceae > Fuerstiella. The sequence continues at coordinate 1,215 of JAPYTO010000077.1, forward strand.
GCTTTTGAAGACTGAGCTGAACAGCCCCTGGGCGCTGAGTCACATCAATGGTGTGTTGTATATCGCGATGGCTGGACCGCACCAGATCTGGTCTCATGCCATTGGCACAAACGACATCAAAGTCCACGCTGGTAGTGCTCGGGAAGATGTCATCAACGGCTCTTTGACGGATTCGGCATTTGCGCAGCCTTCCGGACTAACACCCAACGCGGACGGGACCTTCTTCTACGTCGCTGACAGCGAAGGATCGGCGATTCGCAGCGTGCCTGTCGACGAAACCGGAACGGTGACGACGATTGCCGGGACCTCGGAGCTGCCGCGCGGTCAATCGCTGTTCGCGTTTGGCGACGTTGATGCCGACGGTGCGAACGCTCGCTTTCAGCACCCGTTGGGAGTTGCATGGCACGACAACCATCTCTTTGTGGCAGATTCTTATAATCACAAGATTCGACGAGTTGATCTGACGTCAGGTGAAGTGACCACGTGGCTGGGCACGGGAAGTGCCGGGGCGGCTGTTTCGCCGGCGGAGCTGAACGAACCGGCCGGACTCAGCATCGCTGCCGGACAGCTGTACATTGCGGACACGAATAATCACCGAATCTGTCGTGCTGATCTGGCGACGAAAGAGTTCTCCATCATTGAGATTCCGGGACTCGAACCTCCTCGCCGCAAGCCGGGTCGAGCGGCACCGGATCCCGATGACGCTATTGAGATTCCGGAACAAGTGGTCAAGCTGGACACGTCGTTCAGCGTCGTGGTCGATCTGAACGTTCCGGAGGGATACAAATTGAATTCGATCGCACCCGTCACCTGGGAAGTCTTTCAGATCGACGGCGATCCTGTTCTCGCTCCGGAAGCGACAGAGGGGCGTGATGAAGCCGGCGTCACCGACGCCAGTGCGTCTTTCGAAATAGCATTGTCCGAGACCGCCGGCACAGCAACGGTTATCGTTCAGGTCAGTTACGCCTATTGCAGCACTGAGCTGGGCAGCGTTTGCCGACTGGCGACGGCGACGTGGAAGACATCCTTGAACATTGCTGAGGATGCCACTGCCACCGAGTTTAAGCTGAGCTTCCCGGGTGCTGCCACTCCGTCTGTTCGCTGACCAGCAGTGTGGAGTGAAGACTGAATCAACAGGACGCCAATCCGTCGACAATATGCTGGATGGCGGTCGGGGCCATGTGGTTGAAGTAATCCCACGAGTGTCCGCCTGCTGACGTTTCCAGATCTCGTTCATGCAGAATGCCGGACGATGAGAGTTTCATACCCAGCCGCGTGCAGCCGTCGAACCATTCTGTGTCGTTGGGATCACAGCAGTACCATTGCTTTCGTGGCCATGCGAGTGGATGCAGGTTGAGTACGACAGTGGCCTGTCGGGCATCTTCTTCATCGCTGAAGATTTCGTCGAGCGGCAGTCCCTGTCCGCACAGTTGATAGAAGTCGACGGCGGGTGAGATGGCAGCGACCACGGGAAACTGCGTCGCAGATCGATAGCTGAGTTGCAGGACTCCCTGACCACCCATGCTGACTCCCAGCAACGCGATTTTCGGTGGTTGAATGTCCCACCGTTCCTGGACAAACGGCAGCAGCCGATCCAGCAGCCATTGTTGAGGACTGATATCGGGGGAAAATTCTGTGCAGATGCGGTCCATCCACCATGAACGCTGACCATCAGGGCACACAGCAGCCAGATTGTGCTGACGGAACAAGGCACTAAACGTCTGGTTGCCGTCCAGCATCACCCGACCGTGGCCATGTAAAAACAGCACGCAACCGGCAGGGTTTACCCCTATCGCCGGGTCAAAGACATCGACGCGATGCCCATCGACTTCAGTGACGGACCACTGATTCAGTGCGTCATCAGTGACGGATTCCGCCGAATTCACGTCAGTGACGCTCTCAACAGCAGCGTTTTTTCCGCCTGAGAACATCCTTCCCAACTTACCGAGCATTCGTGAGCCTTATTAATTCGCGCCGCAGGTTGGTTATTTCCCGCTATTGTCCCACAGAAAGAACCTGCGGCTTAGTCAATGTTCAGATGGGATGAAATAATCCTCAGCTGAAATCCATCCTGTTTTCAGTGTTTTGTCGATCGGAGCTTCGTCGTTGGCCCATGATGTCGAAATTCGCAGACTTGTCGAGCAGGCATGCGTGGAATTCGAACGGGATCTGCGAGCATTCCTGACAGGCCTGCTGCGCGATCCGCATCTGGTGGATGACGTTTTTCAAAAGACGGTAATTAAGGCCATCGAAGCGTCTGCGGCGGTTAATCGGGAAACGATCAGAGGCTGGTTGTTCCAAATCGCTGTGAATGAAGCCAGAGAGCTGAAAAGAACGATGTCGCGGCAGGGCCGACTTCAAAGAGCGGTTTGGGAATCGTTTTCGCCGGCAGCTGAACTGGATACAGAAGACGGTCTGTCTTATGCAATGTCGGTGGAAGAAGACGCGGCCATTCAGAACGCCTTGGCGAGGTTGGATGAGAATTATCGCGAAGTGGTGATGCGGCGCGTTCAGAAGGGACAGACGTTTGCCGTGATTGCTTCAGAAATGCAGCAGCCGCTGGGAACGGTCCTCACATGGATGCGTCGGGCGCTAATTGAGTTACGAGAAATGAATGAGCTCCGACGGTTGTCGGACGACTGAGCAAGTCAGAAATTTGAGATGCCGATGAGCAGTCAGAAAATACAGTTTAGTGACGAGCAACTCTGGCAGGCGTTTCGGTACGTCGGTGCTGAGTTGTCTACGGGCGAGGCGGAGGCCTTCGAACAACAGCTGCTGCGGGACGTCAGTCTGTGCGAAGCTGTTGCCGAAGCAACAATGCTGACGTCGACCGTCGCAGCCAGCGGGCGACCACGACGCATGATCGTTTCATCGTCCACCACGTTGTCGCATTCTGCAGGCCCTGCCAGACAGTACCGGATGGTTGCCCTGACTGCCGCGCTGTGTGGTTGTCTGGCGCTGGTCGTCGTGTCGTCCGGATTTCGGGACGTCTCAGACGGTTCGGTCGATGTTGTCGCCCAGTCGGATTCGGCAGATGCGGAATTGCTGGTGGCTGCGTGGGCAGATATCTTTGCTGCACAGACGGATGATGAATCAGAATACGACGAGTTCGTTCAGCAGGAACTGGCCGTGCCTGACTGGATGCTGGCAGCCGTCACGTTGGCGGACCTTGGAGCGGTGGATCATTCCGACATTCCTGTCAATGGCCTGATGCCTGACGATAGGGAATTGTTCTAGAGGTCAGTGTTGCGACTGTCTGACGGCGATTTGAGATTGGCAAAAGCGAGGTTCTGAGTGTTTTCAGGATTCACACAAACCCGATTGCGACTGATTGCGGCAATATCGTTGACGTTGTTCGCGTTTGTGGTGTCTGCTCAGGACGGCAAAGATAACGGAAGGGCGAAGTTATCTCCGAAAAAGCCGCCGGTGCAGTCGGCTCAGGCCAATCGGCCAGTCGTGACGAAGCTGTCTGTTGATCAGGAAGATCGTGCCCTGAAGTTTGCCGGTAAGCATCATCCGGAGTTGGCCAAACTACTGGAACGCTTGCGAGGGACTTCGCCGTCGGGCTTTGCTCGTGGCATTCGTGAAGTGCATCTGGCGGTTCAGCGGCTGGAACGATTTCGGGAGAAACAGCCGGCACGGTTTGAGGCCGAGTTGGAAAATTGGAAGACCGCTTCCGAAATTCGGCTGCTGACGGCGAAATGGGCGATGTCGCAGAATGCCGGTCTGGAGAAGCAGATTCGTGCATTACTGAGGGTTCGACAGCAGTCAAGGCTTGATCGTCTCAGGGAGGATCGGACAAAGCTGGCCGCTCGACTTCAACAGCTGGACGACCAGATTGGCATGGGTACTGAGGAACTGGAAGTTGACCTTGTCAAAGAGTGGGACCGCCTTGCCAAACAGGCGACCGCATCGGCGAAGGCTCAGCGTCGTTCCAGGAAGAAAAAATCGACAGCGAAGGAAAAATCAAAACCCGCCACAAAGAAACCGAGTGAACCCAAGGCAGCGATAAAGCAGGACTGAATTGCATCCAGCCAGGGCAACCTGGAAAGCTATCCAACAGGACCGATATCCCCATCTATCGATGTTTGTCGCTGTTCCCGCAGCGTCCATCGGCAGAAATCCTAAGACACCACCGTTTATCCAACCACAGGATTTGAGAAAGTATCAGGCATGAAGGCACTTGGAACCATCTTTGCCGTGCTGCTGTTGACCGGAACGGTCACTGCCAGCGGTGCAGAGATTGACACCGTAGCCAAACGCTTTGCGACAACGGATACCGTGGAGACGCCTGATTTTCAGCGGCACGTCGTTCCACTGCTGGGCAAGCTGGGCTGCAACGGTCGGGCATGTCACGGTTCCTTTCAGGGACGCGGCGGCTTTCGTCTGTCCTTGTTCGGCTACGACTTCAAGGCGGATCATGACGAAATGTCCGGTCGAGTTGATCCTGAGACGCCCGCGGAAAGCCTGGTGCTGCAGAAGCCTTTGATGGAAACTCCACACGAAGGTGGTCAACGACTGAAGCCAGGCTCATGGCAGCACCGATTGCTGTTGAACTGGGTCAAAGGAGACGCGCCGGCACGCGCTGAAGACGCAGCGAAGTTGTCAGAACTACAGGTGACTCCCACCGAGGTTCAATTCAGTCATGACGGGCAAAGCGTTCAGATGAAAGCCGTCGCTGTCTGGGCCGACGGAACTCGTGAAGACGTCACAGACCTGTGCCGCTTTCAGACCAACGACGATCAGGTGGCCGATATCACCAGCGGCGGATTTCTTGAAGCGTCCACTCCGGGCGACACTCACATCGTCGTTTTTTACGACAGCGCTGTTGTGGCTGTTCCTGTGATGCGTCCGATATTCGACAGGACGGGCGACAACTACCCGACAACTCCGACTCCGACAAGGATCGACAGACTTGTCGTCGCAAAACTGAAGAAACTGGGCGTGGTTCAGTCCGAACGCTGCTCGGATGAAGAGTTTCTGCGTCGCGTCAGTCTTGACGTCACAGGTGCTCTGCCAACCGTTACGGAGATACGTGAATTCACTACGGACACCAATTCCGACAAGCGATCAAGGAAAATTGATGAACTGCTGGAACGCCCCGGTTACACGGCGTGGTGGACCACAAAACTCTGTGACTACACCGGCAATAGTGATGACCAGTTGAACAACGTCACGCCCGTCCGGCAGGCGGCCTCGAAGCAGTGGTACGAGTGGATTCACGCTCGCGTTGAGAAGAACGTGCCGTACGACGAAATTGTCGAAGGCCTGGTGATGGCCGTCAGCCGTGATCCTGGCGAATCTTACGAAGACTACTGCACCAACATGAGCCAGCTGTACCACAAAAACGTGGACAGTTCCTTTGCTGGCCGTGAACAGATGCCGCACTACTGGGCACGCCGCAACTTTCAGCAAATGGAAGACCGTGTGATCGGTTTCGCCTACACATTTCTGGGCGTCCGAATCCAGTGTGCTCAGTGCCACAAGCATCCATTCGACAAGTGGACTCAGGACGACTTCAAAGGCTTCCAGGGCTTCTTTACGGGAGTCACCGGTCGAACTACAAACCCGCGTCCGGAGAACCGAACCGACTATAAAGAAATGTTGGCGAAGTTCGATACAGGTGATTTGAAGGGCGGTCAGTTACGCAACGAGCTTCGCAAGATAGTGCAGCAGGGGAAAACCATCCCGTTCGGAGAGGTCTACAGCACGCCTCCACCAAAGATTGTCGTCGTCGAACGCAAAGGCAGGAAACAGAAGGTCCGAAAAGGCAGTGGGCGAACCGCGACAGAAGGCCGCCTGCTGGGTCAGGAGCCCATCGATCTGACGGAATACGAAGACGTCCGCGAGCCGTTGATGGCGTGGCTGCGTTCACCCGAGAATCCATTGTTTGCAAAGGCATTTGTGAATCGGGTGTGGGCCAGCTATTTCAATGTGGGCATCGTCAATCCTCCGGACGACATGAATCTGGCCAACCCACCCAGCAACGCTCCGCTGCTGGACCACCTGGCAACCGGCTTCATTGCTCATGGTTTTGACATGAAGTGGCTGCATCGAGAGATCCTCAACAGCCGTACCTATCAACTCAGTTGGCAGCCCAATTCCACCAACCGACTGGACGAACGAAACTTTGCCCGCGCCGTGCCTCGACGGTTGTCGGCTGAAATTGCATGGGACATGGTTTCCCAGGCCGTCAGCAATGACGAGAAGTTCGCTCAGTTCACGACCAGCGTTGAAGGACGAGCAATCGCGATCACGGGAGCCGGAACTCGTTATCGCGGCAACGGCGATGCGAGTTACGCCATGACAATCTTTGGGCGGTCCATTCGCGAAAGCAACTGCGACTGTGACCGTTCAGAAGAACCCAGTCTGCTGCAGACCATCTTCCTGCGAAACGACAGTCAGATTCTGGAGATGCTGGACAAAAAGGATGGCTGGCTGGCTCAGGTGGCCAAAGAAAACGACGTGAGGTTCACCTCAAAAACACCGTCCACCGCAGACAAAGCTAAGCTCGCCAAAATGGCTCAGCTTCGAAGGACGTACGGGAACCGTCTGAAAACTCAGCAGGCTGCCCTGACGAAGCTGAAGAAGAAGGGCGGCAGTGAAAAACAGATCGCCAGGCTGGAAGTTCAGATTAAGAGTTTACGTAAGAAGTGGAAGCAGTACCTGGAACCTGGTGGCGAAGACGCGAAGGACGGCAAAGGTTCCGTCGACTTGGCGAAAGCCATCGACGATGCTTATCTGCGAACACTCAGTCGCAAGCCGACTGAATCTGAAGCAGCGGCTGCGACGGAGTTTGTTGCCGCTTCAGAAGACCAGCTCGACGGGCTTCGCGGCGTTATGTGGGCTCTGCTAAACACGAAAGAGTTCATCGTTAATCACTAAATCCTCGATGCCGGAGCATATGTGGCTCCAACGTACCGCGGCTGAAGTTCTCAACCGTTTTCCCGAAACAAAACAATCCAGCGGCAACTGCCGAACTTCCCACCTGAAGGATTATGAGCATGGCTTTCTTTCGAACCTGTGATGGTGTTGGTCGACGTGACTTTCTGCGAGCGGGCGTGGCTGGCGGAGCCGGTCTTTCGCTGGCCAGCTACATGCAGATGGCTAACGCTGATCAGCTGAACAAAGGCGCCAAGGCGAAGTCCGCTATCTTTATCAACCTGAACGGTGGCCCATCACACATGGACACCTTTGACCTGAAACCGGATGCTCCGAACGAGTATCGCGGCGAATTCAGCCCGATCCAGACCAACATCCCGGGCATCTACATTTCAGAACACCTGCCGAAACTGGCTCAGGTGATGGACAAGTTTTGTATTCTTCGAGGCGTTTCGCACAGCGTGGCGGCTCATCAGTTGGGGACGGAATATGTGAACAGCGGCAATCGGCCGCTGCCATCGCTTGAGTTCCCTGGCTACGGTGCTGTTGTCAGCAAAGAACTATCCGGTGATCCGGAACTCCCGAAGTTTGTTGCGATTCCCAAAAGCCAGCAGCGACCTGGTTACCTGGGCGTTCGCTATGCTCCGATGAACACCAGTGCGACGCCTTCGATTGGCAGTCCGTTTCGAGTTCGGGGCATGTCACTGGGGAGCGGACTGACCGTTGAAGATGTTGAAAAACGAAACAACCTGCTGACAAAGCTGGATCGCACGTTTGGCGAATTCGAATCAGAGAGCCAATTGCTGGACGGCCTGGATCAGTTCGGCCAGCAGGCTCACGCCATGATCACCAGTTCCAAGTCTCGCACCGCCTTCGACATTTCGAAAGAGTCCCCGGAATTCGCCGAGCCGTTCGGCAAATCAGGGCTGGGGGCAAGTTGTCTGCTGGCACTGCGACTGGTGGAATCCGGAGTCCGCTTCATCACCGTCACCAATGGTGGCTGGGACACGCACCGCGAAAACTGGGACGCCCTGTCGACTCGGCAATTGCCGCCACTGGATGAATCATTGTCCGCTTTGTTTGCCGGGCTGGAAACGCGTGGGCTGCTGGATTCGACCGTTGTTTATATCACGGGTGAGTTTGGTCGGACGCCCAAAATCAACACGGAACGCAATGGTCGCGACCATTATCCTCGTAACATGTTCATGCTGATGGCTGGTGGCGGCGTCAAAGGCGGCCAGGTGCTCGGCGAAAGTGACGAAAAGGGAACACTGCCGAAGAACGAAGGTTTCAGCCCCGACGATGTGGCCGCTTCGTTCTACCACGCGCTCGGTATCAATCACGAAAAGGAATACAAAACCACCACCGGTCGACCCGTCATGATCGTCCGCAATGGCAACGTTATTCCGGAACTGTTTGCATAGAGCTGTCTCAGTGTCAGCGATGTCCTGATGTGTGCCACTGGCTTCGCCAGTGTTTTCGTGAGCCTGAAGGCACTGGCAGAGCCAGTGGCACACACACCGTTAATCATCAATCAGTGACACAGCATTAGCGAATCTGTGCTGACCTGGCGGCCTGCTGGTTTCGAGTTGAAATACGTCGTCCGCGTATCCGCTTTGTGTAATGCGGAGTGTTGGCCGTGTCAGCTGATGGCTTTGAGCGCCTCAGCTGCAGCTTTGATGCGGGCGTGAGCTGAATCTGCGACACCGGACAACAGTGGCAGGTGTGGTCCCGCTGCCGCGATGTCGGACAGGGTCATCGCTTCGTGCAGCACTCGTATGGGATGGATGCCGTTGCGAAGATCTTCCAGCGGCTGGAACTGCTTTCGGATATCTTCAGCAGTGTCGTAGTCCCGATCCACGATTGCGGCCAGCATCTTCTGTGACAATCCGGGATTCACGCAGACACAGCCGGACGTGTAGCCGGAGCAGCGAAACTTTGTCATGTGAACGAGTGCCGGTTGCTCGCCAATTCCGCTGCAGATCCTGGTGGGGTCAACCTTGTCGACAAGTCGTTCCAGAAAGTCATCCTGTGCCGGGTCGTTACGAACGATGGCATACTTGATAAACGCCACCAGGCCATCGGCAACAAGTTCGGCGGCTCCTTCGGGACTGATATAGCCCTCCTCTTTGATGTACAGAACGGCCGGGCGATTGATGGCCTCCACAAAGTGACGAAACCCGGTCATCAATCCCGGCTCGGTCATCACGACTTTTGTCGGCAGGACCATGGCTGTCGGAAATTCCATTCTCTTCAGCACGTCTGCTTGATCCATCATCGTACCGTAGGCCGGTCCGACCGCCGGTATCATCAGCGTTTCCGCCGCCGCGATTTCCTGGAGCATTTCCAGCAGTTCCGCGTATTCGCTCACTCGCGCGTGATACAAATTGGCGTTGCCGCCGTACAACAGCATCGAAACACCACCTGCCTCGATGTGTCGAATGATTTTCTCGTTGTTACTTCGACAGAGCTTCAGTTCACGATCTCTGGCGAGTGGGGGAACGGCGAGAACAGACCTGGAGAATTGTTCAGAAGTGACGGGAGATGTTTGCATCGTCTGGTCCGCTGGTCGAGAAAATGAGGCCGCACAGACACTGTTCACTGTTGTATCCGGGCGAGTTGCGTGCACCGCGTGTTGTAATGCCCTCAGGGCAGCTTGCCCAGCGATCGCGCTTGCCGACCGCGCGGCGGACGCTTAGTCTTCGCCATACAGGTCGTTGAACCGTTGGGCGATGTCTGCCGGGGTCACGTTTTCAATCCGTGACGCAATCGTCCAGCGATGGCCGAATGGATCGTCCAGCGTGCCGGATCGTTCGCCGTAGAACTGATCACACATGGGTTTGAACTGTGTTGCCCCGGCATCGATCGCGGCGCTAAACACCGCGTCTGCATCTTCCACGTACATCATCAGGCCAATAGAACTTCCGCCAATCGTCGGCGGTGCTTTGATATCCATATCCGGAACTTCATCAGCCAGCATCAACACGCCGCCCGCGACCCTGAGTTCGGCATGACCAATCGAACCATCGGGCGCTGCCAGACGAAGAATTTCTTCGGCGCCAAATACCAACTTGTAGTAGTCAATGGCGTCCGCAGCGCCACGAATCACGAGATACGCGGTCACTCCCGGATACTCCGGCGGAACGGCTTTCACTTGTTCAGACATTTTTGCGTTGGCCTCTTTCGGAACGGATGCGGTGAATCGGTAGCTTCCTGGACCCCGTGATGTTTCGCAACCGACCCGGTTCTGTGAATCGCCAGGAGCGTGCAGGTCGCCCTGCTGTGACCGCAATAATCGTTATTCTTAACCTCGGCTGCCAGGGGGGATTTTGCTGCTGCGGGATGTGCAACTGTTGACATTGGTTTCGTCGATGGTGGTTGCTGTGCTCATTTATTGACGGTCGGCGCCCGGGTCTTCAGGCGGTCTGCAATCCACGTGTCGATGAACAGCTGAGACATGTGGTACATCAACATCGGCAGCATTGAAAACGGCAGGCCGGTCGCCTGAGAAACCAGGATTCCAATCGGCAACGTCTTCTGGCTGCCGGCAAACACACAAGCGCGGCGGTCTTCTTCTGCAAACCCCGCCAGACCTGCGATTTGCCAGACCACGCACATGGCCACAAGATGTAGAACAATGCAGCAAACCCATACCGTCGCGAACTCCTGGTGTCGCAGGTTGCTGGCCATGCCCGTCGATTCGAACTGAACACCGCCTCGAAACGCGGACACGAACACCAGCGTCAGAATGATAGCCTGCGCGATGTTGCTGAAGATCGGCTTGTTGTTATCCACAAATGTTTCCACCGGTTGCGACAGCCGAACCATCTGACCGACGAATGCCGGCAACAGTGCCGCCAGTATTAATCTCCAGACCATCGAACCGAACTGCAGACTGCCGGATGCGTCGGCCGTTCCAAACCATGTGCTGCCGGCCAGCAGCCACAACGGCGTAACCACGAAGCAAAGACCGTTGGTGATGAGCGTCACTAACAGAGACACCGCGTCGTTTCCTGCCGCGCGGCGAGTCCACACTGAAGCCGCAGCCATGGTGCACGGCACGCTGGCTGCAATCAGCAGCCCTACCCTCAGGTCTGCTGATTTCTGCAGCGGCAGCAGTGGAAAACACAGCAGGGGAATAACAATTTGATTCACGCCGCACGCGGTCAGGACTGGCAACGGCTTGCGCAGGGAATCGAACAGACGTCTGCTGTTGAGAGTGACCGACATCAAAAACAGAATTGTGGCCGTGCAGATCGACGTCGGCACCGATTGAGCAGCGTTCACAAACCATGCTGGCGGTCGAGCAGACGCCAGGAACAGCGCTAACGGGATCAACACCACCAACCCCACCAGAAACCAGTTCTTCTTAAAGGCCGAAAACATTGAAGTTGTCATGAGCTGACGTGTTGTCTGGATAGTTGTCGGCGAGTGGCCAGGAGTCTTTGGGGACGCACAATAGTTGACGTGCACCGGCGGCGGCCGCAAAAACCCGCGACCGTTTGTCGATGCCCGCCGTCACCCTGCCCCCTACTGCAATGCGTGCGGCGAGGCACACAACTGGAAGTAGACTTCAGCGGCTTTCTCGAGTTGATCGATTTCGAGGAACTCGTCTTTGGTGTGGGCCTGATCGATGGAGCCCGGTCCGAATACGATGGAAGGTACTCCCCCGGCGCAGGTGCGCGAAGCATGCGTGCCGTAGGGTACGCCGACGGCTGAGTGATCGCCATCAACGGGTGCGATACAGCTTAACACGGCCGCTGCCAGTTGTGCATTGTCGGCGTCAGTCAACGCCGGACTCTCGATCCAGGGCGGTTCAAAGTCGATGTCAAAGTCCAGACGCTCGGTCAGGTATCTTCGAATGTCCGTCTTCACCTCGTCATGGTGCTCACCTGGAATGACACGGCGGTCGATTTCGATGACGCATTCGTCGGGTACGATGTTCACGCTTGTTCCGCCCTGAATTCGTCCGACACTCAATGTGGCACCGCCGCACAGCGGATGTGGTTCCACCGTGCTCGGCAGCAATCGGGCATATTCCTCCAGCACACTGACGACACGAGCCATTCGATAAATCGCATTCACGCCCTGAGTCGGATCAGAGCTATGGCACGCGCGGCCGGCGGTCCGAATTCGGAATCGGGTCACCCCTCGATGTGCGACAACAACATCCAGCAGCGTCGGCTCGGCGATCACTGCAACGTCTGGGGGAGAGGCCAGCAATTTCGACTTGCCACGTTCCGGACTCTTCCAATACGTGATCAGGTCAGTAATGCCGGTCGTCGTGGATTCTTCGTCGCACGTGCAGCTGAGCACGACGCTGGCGGCCTGGGCCGGCTGTTCCAGCACCAGGCGTCGGAAGGCAAACAGCATCGCCGCCATGCCGCCCTTCACGTCACACGAGCCCCGCCCGGTGATTCTGCCGTTCGCAACCGTCGGTTCAAACGGCGGAATGGTCATGCCGTCCACCGGCACGGTGTCCTGGTGAGCGTCCAGCAGAATCGTGAGGTCGGATCCCGGCGAATCAAAACGGGCAATGACATTATCGCGTCCGGGGGCGACTTCGATACGCTCATACTTCGCCCCAATCGAGCGGAAGAAGTCGACCAGCCAGTCACTCATGCGGCCTTCGAAATAGATTGGTCCGTCGACGTTCTGTCCCATTGGGTTGACGCTGGGAATAGAAATTAGAGTCGAGAGAATGTCGACAACGGTTTCCGTTGCTGTCGGTGATGCCACGATTTTGGCCTTTCATTGATGTGTTAATGATGCCGAATGCTGGGATGTCGGTTGCTGGACGTCAACGGACTTTCTAACTTTGATTACCGAATCTGTGTACTCGACATCTGACTTGGCATGGCGGCAGACCCAATCGAGCGGCCGTGATGGTCTGTGAGCGCTACCGCTCGGGATCTGTTGGCCCGCTTTCGTTGACTGGCACGAAGCCGCGAGCGAAATGAATATTTTTTTGACCCACATCCAGGAGTCTCCGTTGCGATATTTCACGATTTGCCTTGTTTTGATCTGTAGTTCCATCAGCCGAGCAGGCGAAAAAACCAACCTGCTGTTCCTGTTTGCCGACGATCAGGCGTTCCACACGATTCACGCGATGGGTAACGACGAGATCAGGACGCCCAATCTGGATCGGCTGTTCGAACGCGGCACCACGTTTACTCATGCGCATAATCAGGGTGGCTGGAATGGGGCAGTCTGTATTGCCAGCCGTACGATGTTGAACACGGGGCTGTATCTGTGGCACGCGCACGCTGTCGACACAAAGCTGAAGACCGAATGGGTGCCTCAGAAGAAACTGTGGGCTCAGCAATTGGGGACAGCGGGCTATCAGACATTTTTCTCTGGAAAATGGCACGTTAAAGCGGACGCGGAGACTGTGTTCGAGGTCGCTCGAAACGTTCGCGGCGGCATGCCGAACCAGACGGACGCCGGCTACAATCGACCGAAATCGCGGGATGACAACACCTGGAAACCGTGGGATACGTCGTTCGAGGGATTCTGGAAGGGCGGGAAGCACTGGAGTGAAGTACTGGGCGATGACGGCGTCGATTACTTGAACATCGCGGCGAAGGATGAACGCCCCTTCTTCATGTACCTGGCGTTCAACGCGCCGCACGATCCGCGGCAGTCGCCGAAGCAGTTCGTCGATCTGTATCCTGTGGACGATATTTCCGTGCCGGCCTCATTTCTGCCGGAATACCCCTACGACATCGGCAGTAACAGAATACGGGATGAGAAGCTGGCCCCGTTTCCTCGGACACACTACGCCGTCCAGGTCAATCGCCAGGAATATTACGCCATCATCACTCACATGGATCAGCAGATCGGCCGAATTCTGGACGCTCTCGAAGAAACCGGGCAGGCGGACAACACGTGGATCTTCTTTACCGCGGACCACGGCCTGGGTTGCGGCAATCACGGGCTGTTGGGCAAACAGAACATGTTTGATCACAGCATGCGGGTGCCGTTCACCGTCGTGGGGCCGGGGGTTGATGCAGGTCGCAAAATCGGTACGCGAATTTATCTTCAGGATGTCATGGCCACGACTCTTGAGCTGGCGGGAGCAGCAATTCCGGATCACGTTGAGTTTCAAAGCCTGCTGCCCGCATTGAAAGACAATTCGACCGAGGTTGCCGGTACCGTTTACGGTGCGTATACGCAGACTCAACGCAGCGTCACGGTTGGTCACGAGAAATTGATGTTGTATCCAAAAATCAATGTGTCATTGCTGTTCGACCTGAACGAAGACCCGGAAGAAATACGAGATCTGTCCAGCCGCGACGGGTCTCACGCTCGCAAGAAGGCGCTGTTCCAGGAGTTTCTTGCTCAGCAAAAAGTCGTCGGCGACAGTCTGGATGTCACCGGCGCGTTCCCGGAATTGGCGGCAAAGTAGAATCATTGGGAAAGACTTCGTGCGATTCTGCGAGCGTCCATTTGTTTCGGGGCGTTAGTGCTTTGTTAAGTCTACCCCAGAATCAAGACGTGACAAAGTTCCAGTGGTCTGTCCATGTTGAGTTTACTGGTAGCGGAACTCGCCACGAGTTTCGGCCAACGAGAGGAAACGCCGAAAGTCCTTGCGACTTCCGCTACCGTCAGCATTAGTTAACTTAATGTGGGTGCAGCTCTAGCTCAGATCGGGCTGCGGGCCTTCGAGTGTCGGATCGGGCAGTACCCAGTCCGGTTCAACGTCGTCCGGGACGTATTCTGCCAGGAGCTGGTGGGGGGCATACCGGTTCTTGTAGTTCATGGATCCGCAGTCGCGAATGTAGTAACCCATGTACAGCAGCCGATGACCCGTTCGCCGACCCTCTTCGATCTCTCGCAGCACGGACATCGTCCCGGGGGCCTTGTGACGAATGGCCGGGTCGTGAATGAAATAGATGCTGGACATGACTGTGTCCGTCATGTCCACAATTCCAACAGCCACCAGTTCTCCGTGCAGGCGGTATTGAAACTCACGGGCAAACGGAAAGTTACCATCGATGAATGATTCGTGATAATCCTCAGCGGTAATCTCGCGCATCGGCCACTGACGTCGCTCATGCATATCCCGATGATAGGCGTTGTACAGCACCACGTGCTCCTCTGTGACCGTTACGGAGCCAACGGTCAGATCAATTGCGGCGTTTCGATTTCCTGCCCGCCGCTGGCTCTTTGTCGGCTTGAAGGCAGCAATATTGATCCGCAGACTTTGGCATTCAACGCACGTGTCGCATTGTGGCCGGAACAATGTTCTTCCAAAACGCCTCCAGCCGCGAGACAGCAGTTGCTCGTACCTTGCCGACGTGAGTGAAAACGCGATTCGATAAATCATCCGTGAGTTGCGATTCGGCAGATATGAACACGCGGATTCCGAACCGAGTATCTCGATTTCGTCAGCGGTTCGGTTGGATCTGTTTTCTCTTGTCATTATCAGGCATTGGCCGGAAGAAGTTTCGTGAACCCTGGCCGAGCGAATGGTTGAAATTCCCCGTGCTTAAGTACTGACGAGACGTTTTCGAGAGACTAACACAACTGCAGGATATTTTACGAATGAGGAGATGCCGCAGAAAGCAATCCCTTGATTCCTGAAACTGTAATAATCTACCGCAGCCCGGCATTCCGTGCCAGGAATTTCACGCTGGGCGTATCTAACACGGGGAGTTGCTCGAAATACCGACTGTCGTGCCTCGGCGCACGAGCATTTATCGGAAATTCCACGTGCGACGGCACCGCCCCGCTCTGTTGCCCGGGCTTCTTCGTTATTTGCCGATTCTGTGCCGTCGCGAAACACGTTGCTGCTGACACTTTCGCACCGTCTGCAGGATCTGCCGTGACCGATGACGCCTGGAACGCGATGATGACGTATCATGTGCGTCGCAGGAACGTCCGCTCAGGTAACAGCTAACTGAACTTCATGGATCATTCTGAAGAAAACTCAAACGAAAACGAAGCGTCTGCTCAGTCGCCCCCGGCGGAATCTGTCAGCTCAACAGTCCCGCGGGAAAAGGTGCGCCAGTTTCCCACCGGACCTGGTGTTTATCTGATGAAGGACAACCAGGCGAGGGTGATCTATGTCGGCAAGGCCGTCGATCTGCGTAGTCGCGCGGGTAGTTACTTTACTAAGGCTGCAAAGGTTGAACGACGCACGGCTGAGCTGGTCACAGAGATCGTCGATATCGACTACATCGAGACTGACAGTGAGGTTGACGCTCTGTTGATGGAAGCCCGGCTGATCAAGGATATTCAGCCGAAATTCAACAACCTGCTGAAGGACGACAAGACGTTTCCGTACCTTCAGATCACTACCCGTGAAGACTTCCCACGCGTCGAATTCACTCGCCAGCCGGAAACGAAAGGCGTTCGCCTGTACGGTCCGTTTACCAATGCCGGCCAGCTGCGGGGCACCATCGCTGTTTTGCAGAAGATCTTTCGTTTTCGGACATGCAGTCTGGATATCGAAGAGGGTGACGAACGTTGGAGGTGGTTTCGTCCGTGCCTGCTGGCGAGCATCAACCAATGCACGGCGCCGTGCAATCTCCGTGTCAGCAAGGAAGACTACCGAGAGGATATCCGACGGCTGCGGCTATTTCTGGACGGAAAGAAGGACCGGCTGTTGAAGGACATGGAGAAGCAAATGCTGGCTGCTTCCAAAGAACAGCGATTTGAACGCGCCGCCCGACTTCGTGACGACATTGAAGCATTGAACACACTTAATCTGCGGGGCGATCTGGAGCAACATGCTCAGCCTGAAGTCTTCTACGTCGACCCCAGGAAGGGACTGGCCGGTCTCAAACAGGTTTTGAAACTCAGCGAACTGCCTCGAATCATCGAAGGTATTGATATTGCTCATCTGCAGGGCGGCGAAACGGTGGCCAGCCTTGTGCAGTTCATCGACGGACTGCCGTTCAAACACGGTTACAAGCGGTACAAAATCAAGTCCGTCGAAGGCATCGATGACTTCGCTTCAATGCGAGAAGTGGTGACCCGCCGTTTCCGACGATTGACTCAGGAAGGTGAATCCTTTCCCGATTTGCTGCTGATCGACGGGGGCAAAGGACAATTGAGGGCTGTGACCGAAACATTCGCGGCGCTCAATATCACCCCTCCGACGACAATTTCACTGGCCAAGCGGGAAGAAGAAATCTACGTTCCCGGGCAGTCAGAACCACATCGACTCAGTCGTCACTCGTACGCCCTGCGGTTGCTGCAGTATGTTCGTGATGAGTCACATCGTTTTGCTCAGCACTATCACCACATGCTGCGTCAAAAAGCGACCTTCGGAGAAGCGAAGAAGGGCCAACGTCGGCGGAAATCGTAGTCTCTGGTTTAGTTCGCCTGCCGGAAACGTGAGCGTAATATGTCAACTTCAGATCAGTCCTCACATGCTGTACCCCACGACCACCCGGCCTGTCTGTCAGTTGAAGAACTGCTTAAGGACTGCGAAATCCGCCGCACACGTGCCAGCGGTCCGGGGGGACAGCATCGCAATAAAGTGGAAACAGCCATTGAAATCACTCACCAGCCAACGGGCGTGGTCGCGTCGGCGTCAGAACGGCGCAGTCAGGAGCAGAATCGCCAGATGGCAGTAAAACGCCTGCGATTAACTCTGGCAGTCCAGCATCGTACGACAGGGACCAACATCGTCGAACCGTCAGCATTATGGATCTCCAGATGCGTTGCATCGCGAATTCAATGCAACGACCGCCATCAGGATTTCGCTTCGCTGATCGCCGAGGCTTTGAATGCTGTCCATGCGAAGGAATATGATCTCCGCAAAGCCGCCGCCGCGCTGGGGTGTTCGTCATCTCAGTTGATTCGATTTCTGGCCAGGACGCCGGATGCATTGAACGTCGTAAACCGTGAACGGCAGGCGCGCAGCCTGGGTAAACTACACGGCTGACTGGTGAGTCAGCGGAGTTGGTGTGTGCCTGGAGAATTGCATGAGCGTCTGCTCATGCAGTGACTCTCGTCCACAGATGTCGGGAAGCACAGCAGGTTGTTTCCGCGTTATTGTCTGACAGGCGACACTTTCAGTGATCTCTGGTTGAGCGAACTCCGTTGGAGCACGGAGCGCTGCACGCCACGAACCATTGCACCCTTCCCATCAGGACGCCGGACCGCTTCATGTTTCCCAGACAAGATGGTACGTTTGCGCAGGACGGCCAGAGCCCTGTGGCTCGCAGATCTGAAATCGGAGCGAAGGACGGTGCTTTCAACGGCGTTCAGCGTATTAACACAAGGTAACAAAACTAAACACAACTTAGCATTGAACAACCGTAGGCAAAACCTTCGGCGAGCAGAATCTACTGGGGCGGATGTGTCAGAAAGATGCTCGCCAAAGTTCGAGTCGATGGAGCGACTGCAATGGCGTTCAGGGGGCTGCGCTCACACCACGTGTGTTACGGAAGGTTTTTATTCCCAACGGGTTATGTTCCGTGCGGGAAGGGTGGTGGGGAATCCGACATTTATTTCTGCGAGTTCTGTCGAGGGAGTGCGACTATAACCCCGTCGCGTTGCAGGGCGAATGTGCGCCTTTGTTTTTGGGGCTCCCCGGAAGTGTTCCGGGACGACGTCCAATGTGCAGCGCAGATATTGAGCAATGGTTCGTGAATCGAGTTGACGGGGGAGTTGTAATTCCCGCCCTTGCTACAGGCAGGGAGGGATGATTGATAAGATTAAGGTTCGTGAGTGCGTAGTGAGGGATTGGGCGTGACGGCGCGTCGTCGGCGAACAGCCCTTCAGCAGTGATCGGTCAAAGTAACAACGAGTTTATACAGCATCGTATTGAATTTCGGAGTTGGAAACGTGATCAGAAAAAACATTGCGGCCCTCCTGGACGGCCTGTTTCAACGCAAGGAGCGTAGGCCGCGCTCATCCTTTACCGGACGAGCTCGTCGGGCGTGGCGGTCGCAGCAGGCAGAGTGTCTTGAAGACAGAAGCCTGCTCACGCTCATCGGCATTGATTTTGGTGGAGACGGTTCGACACCGGCCAACTGGACGGGCTACGCCGGAACATCGAACACGACTCTAAACGGTCTGGTCGACGAATCTGGTACTGCCACGAGCGTCAATGTCGGCATTGCGTTTGACAACACTCTTCAGGGGGGGACTTTCAGCTTTCAGCCGCCAGCCAGTGAACTTCCAATTCACACGCAATCACTTGCGGGTGTCAATGGTGCGTATGCAGACTCCGGCAATGTCGAACTTTCGTTCAGCGGATTGGCTGCGAACACACCTTACGAGATCTACGTCTTTGCGGGAGACCTGAATGCGTCGCTGGGCAGCAACCGGGTTACAGTGACCTCTGGCAACAACATGTTGACCTTCAATCAGCCGCACGACAGAAATCAACTGGTGATCAACTCCGAAGTCGGTGATTCCAGTCGAGATCTTTCATCCTACGCAAAATTGATAACGACAGACGCCGGCGGAACGATGCTGGTACGAGTTGACAATGCTCCAAGGCCCACAGAGTTCTTCGGTCTCGCTGGCATCGCACTTCAGGCGTCGACTCCCGGAATAGTGAGTATCAGCGATGTGACAGTCGATGAAGGTGCTGGTACAGCAACCGTCGACGTGTCCATTAGTGCCCCGGAAGCGACTGATGTGACGCTTGCGCTCGCGACGAGCGATGTAACAGCTATCGCCGGCGAGGATTATACTGCGGCATCGGTTTCTGCGCAGGTGACGATTCCAGCTGGAGATACGTCAGCAACCTTCACCGTGGCGGTGACTGATGACCAGACGGTCGAATCGGCTGAGACCTTTCAGGTTTCTGTTACGAGCGTTGTCGCTGGTAACGTGACAGACTCGTCTGACACTGGCACTGTAATGATTCCCTGCTGACTCTTGGTTTTGGCTCTGTGAGCATCAGCGAGAGTGCCGGGGCAGGGGCGACGACGGGGACCGTTACGCGAAACGGCGACACAACTAACGCTCTTGTTGTGACGCTGGCCAGCGATGATAGCAGCGAAGTGCAGGTTGCCAGCTCTGTCACGATTCCTGCAGGTCAGACTTCAGCAACGTTTGATCTTGACGCAATCGACGACATTCTTCTGGACGGACCGAAAACGGTCACAATAACGGCGTCTGCGACAAACTTTACGTCAGGCACTCTTACGATCACCGTGACGGATGATGACGTGGCGAGTCTCACGCTGACCGCTGATTCCACCACGGTGTCGGAAACAGCCGGTACCGCAGCGACGATGATAACATTGTCTCGAAATACGCCGACGACGACAGACCTGGTGGTTGATCTCGCCAGCAGTGACACGTCTGAACTTGACGTGGCCCAGACAGTGGTTATTCCAGCCGGACAGGTGTCAGTGCGTTTTCCGGTGGACGCCGTGGATGATTTGATCGTTGATGGGCCAAAGGCTACGTTGATTACGGCCACCGCAGCCGGTCTTGTGAGCGGAACGGAGTCAATCGTCGTCACAGACAATGATGTTCCAACACTGACCCTGCAGATTACAGCTGCATCGGTTAATGAAAATGATGGACCGGCCGCGACAACCGCCACGGTGCGTAGAAACACGAGTATAACGTCGTCTCTGACGGTGACAGTCACGTCCAGCGATGTAGCTGCCATAACCGTTCCGCAGACCGTCACAATTCCTGCTGGCCGGGCATTTGTTGAATTCGATCTGAACGCAGTCGACGATGCAGTTGCCGACGGCAGTTCGACTGCGACAATTTCCGTTGCCGCGGCAAACCATGCTGGGGACAGTAACACCATCGACGTCGTTGACGACGAATTCGCCGCACTGCGCATTCTGCTGGACGACACTTCTGTTGCTGAAGCGGATGGTGCCGCCGCGGTTACCGGAACGGTCATTCGAAATACGGACAACACCAATCCACTGCGGGTGACCCTGCAGAGCAGCGACACATCAGAAGTAACCGTGATCGGTTCAGTGACAATTCCTGCCGGTGCCTTCATCACGACGTTTAGCATCAATGCCATTGATGAAGCGATCGTGGATGGCGTGCAGACGGTCACCATTACGGGCTCAGTGAATCTGGTGGACCGTCCACGACAACACTCACTGTATCTCGCAACACGGACGACACGGCCCCGCTCACAGTCACGCTGGCCCATCACGGCGATGCAGCTGAGATTCCCGGGTCGCTTGTTATTCCGTCGGGAAGCCTGTTCGTGACAGTGAACGTTCGCCCGATCGACAACGGCGTTGTGGATGGCGATCGTAGCGTCAATGTCATGGCGACGGCAATCGGGCATCTGGATGCGTCTGCCTCCCTGTCGGTCGTGGATGACGATATTCCGACATTGCTTCTGACGATCGACCTGTCGGCCATTGGCGAAGCTGACGGAACGGCCAGTGCAACTGGTACTGTATCGCGGAATACTGACACGTCCGGTCCGCTGCAGGTGACGCTGATGTCGGACGATACAACAGAGATCGCTGTCGTTCAGACGGTGACGATTCCAGCGAATGAAACATCTGTCAGCTTCTCAATTGATGCCGTTGACGATGCAGTGGTCGACGGTAATCAGACGGCAACGATTATCGCATCTGCGACCGACCATATCGATGGTGGACAGGCGATTGTCGTGTCAGATAACGACGGCGGTGTCACCGGTCAAAAATGGCATGACCTGAATGGTGATGGTTTGAAGGATGCTGACGAACCGGGGCTCGACGGCTGGAGCATCGTGTTGCTCGACGACGCCGGGGCCGTCGTTGCAGAAACTTCAACGGAAAGCGTCGATGTTAACAACGATGGACAGATTGATCCTTTCACCGAAAGCGGTTTGTACACGCTGGCAACGATCGCCGGCACATGGAACATCAGCGAAGTTCAACAGCAAGGCTGGCATCAAACCACACAGGCTGCCGATTCCGGGACGGAACTATTGTACGAACTTGATCAACAGCTGGATCTGCGATTTACCGGGAATTATTATGAGGACTGGGGGGGGGCCGCGGCGAAAAGTGGATGCAGAGTTCCGATGGATGGCACTACATCACTCCGGACGGCAATCTGTACCAGTGGGACAGGGAAAGCCGGGTGCCACTTCTGGGGCAGCTAGTCGCGCAGGTAAGTCCACATATTCACGAAAACACCCCGCTGCTGCACGATGCTCTGCCTCCAAACTTTGCAGTGGTCACATTCGCGGCCGGTGAGACAGTCAACGGAATCGACTTTGACAATATTCCGACCGGTCGGATCGAAGGTCGAAGTTGGAACGATCTCAATGCGGACCATCTTCGCACGACGAATGAGCCGTGGCTGAACGGCTGGACGGTCCATCTGGAAGACAGCGATGGAAACATTGTCGCGTCAACGTTGACGGCAGATGTCGACCGGGACAACGATGGTCAGATCGACCCGGAAACAGAGTCCGGCTGGTATTCGTTTGACGCAATTGGGCTTGGCAGCTACCGAGTCAATCAGGTGACTCAACCGCAGTGGAAAATGGCCGACGTCGGAGGCGAGTTTGCTCAGCAGGCGTATGCACTTGACCAGCTGCTCGATTTCCGTCGTCCCACCACTTCCTTCTTCGATTGGGGCGGTTTACAGGAGAACTGGTTCTGGAGTCTCCATGAATCGTGGCACTACATTACACCTGATGGCAGTCTGTACCAATGGGATGGCAGTTCGGCAGAGTCGCTGACGGGCAGCCTGGTAGCACAGTTCGATTCGCAGTATTGGGAGCGGCCAGGTCTCATTTACGACGCAGCGGATCCGGACCCATTCCGATTTACCATCCTCGGACAGTCAGAGCGCAACGTCAATTTCGGGAACACTTTCGGGCTGGACGGCTTTGGTGAGGGCAACGTGACCGTCACCATTCAAGGAACCACAGTCACGGTTTCCGGAGACGAACGAGCAAACTCGTTGGCCGTTTACGGTGACTCCCACGGGCGTGTTATTGTTCAGGGGGCAGGCGGCACGACCGTCAACGGATCATCCGACCCATTGTATGTGCTTCCATCTTATATGGGATTGCCAGGCGACCTCATGGTTTCACTGCGGGACGGTCTGGATCAGATCGTGCTGTTCGATGTTGTTCTGCAGGCTTCACTGCATGTGGAACTTGGCAGCGGAGACGATACATTCACTTTGGCAAACGTTTCCGTCGCCGGTGATCTGTCCGTGACCAGTCCACGTGGCGACGCGCAGGTTCGAATCCAGGACAGCACGATTGCGAGAAATCTGACTGTGTATACCTCCGGAGATGGTGACAATCTGACAAGTGTGCAGGATGTTTCCGTCGGGCGAAACCTGTCCGTGACACACTCGCGGGGAGCAGACACTGTCTTTCTTCAGGGGGGGCGGTTGCCAACACAACAGACGTCGCCACCGGCAGTGGGGCAGACTCAATTATTGTGAACTGCAGCCTGTTTTCGCGCAACGTGCTGGTTCACAGCCGCAACGGCAACGACCTTATCGCTCTGCTCAGGACCGAGTTTCAGGGACCCGTCCATTTGTATGCCGGCAACGACGATGACGTCCTGGGAAACACCTCTGGAAACAGTTTCGCATTCGACACGGGATTCTCTGCCGGGCCAGGCAACGACACCTCCGCGGATGACGGCACAGCCACGTACGGCCGCACGGCCGCCGTCAGCAGCATTGAGATTGAAGACGAAACGACCCTGACCAATCTGATCGATATTGTCCTCAGTAACTTTGACGATCTGTTGTTGGACTAGCAGCCGTTTACTGACACAGGTCATCCACAGAAGCCCTTTACTGATGGCCGCGCGATCTGTTGACGTGGCACGCTTGTCCGTCATCCCGTCACTTCGAATTCTGATCCGGCAGCAGCGGACCATTCGGCAGCGAACCGAATCTCGTCTCGCCGCAGCAGGCGGCGGCGAACGCCTGCAATGACAGTGATTCCCTGGCCAGGACCTGACGCCGTTCCGGACAACCGCTCCGTTCTTATATCTTTTTGGGCGTCACACGGTGTCGGACCGATATAATTTGTCACAACGGTTCTTTTTGTAGACAATTGACGGTCATGACCGTCTTTTGGGTCTTTGAGACTGAGATTCGCCTGTCGTCAGCGTTTTTAGGTATGGTGATGCCTCGTGAAACGCATTTTGAGAGATGAACAATGTCCACAGCAGTCACTTCGTCCAGTGAATACGCGGAATGTGATGAGTTCATCGACTATCAGATTCAGACCGCTCGTGACCGCATTCGCTGGACGGATCTGCTGACCGCACTGCTGCTGGCCGGCGTTTTGCTCATTGGTTACGTTCTGATCTTTACCATCTGCGACCATTGGGTGGTGACCGGTGGGTTTGCTCCCACCACTCGGGCGATCATGCTTAGTGTCGTTGTCGCTGTCTGTTGTGTGATCGTCTATCGGTACGTGATTCGACCATGGACACGGGAGATTCATCCTCTGTACGCAGCTCGAATGCTGGACGAATCACACCCCAGTATGGACGGCGCGCTGATGAGTTTGATCGATGTTTCGTCCTCCGGCACGCCTCCGGCTGCGGCGATCAGACGCACCATGGAAAAACGAGCGGCCGTTCGGTTGTCAGAAGTCAATCTTGATCAGGCGATTGAACGCCACTGGTTGATGCGCCTTGGCGGCACGCTGTTTGCGCTGGTGATCCTGATGTGTCTGTATGTCGTCATCAGCCCCAAGTCGATCAATCTGCTGCGACCTCTTTCCCTTTTGGACGCTGCGGTCGCAACTCGCACACGCATCCTGAAGGTTGCACCAGGCGACGCGGCTATTCCCGCAGGTACAGAACTGGAGATCGTCGTTGATATCAGCGGCAAATCTCCGGACAACGTTGTCGTCATGTATTCCACACGTGATCAGCGTTTTGTGGATGAACAGCTTGCCATGCAGGCCACTGAAGACCACGGACGCTATCGAATTACGATGCTGGGCGACACCGATCGCGGTTTAAGACAGGATTTGACGTATCAGATCATTGCAGGTGATGCGACGTCTGAGGTTTTTCACGTTTCCGTTGACCAGCCGCCGACTGTCAATGTGACGCAGCTTGCCTACACCTATCAGGACTACATGGCTTTGCCTCCGCGGAGGACGGAAAATGGGAACATCGAAGTCTGGGAAGGCACCGACATTGAACTGAAGGCCCAGGCGAATGTGCCAATCGCTTCCGCCAGACTGGTCTTCAGTGACGACCCGACGTTCGAGACTCCGGCTGAAGAAGTACGATTGACGGTCGAGGGCAAAGAGCTGTTCGGTCATTTTCATATGGACCTGCGGGAGGATGGCACATCACCAAAATTTTACCGGATTCAGGTTGAAGATCAGGACGGCCGCACCGACCCGGCGCCTACCGTCTACTCAGTCAATGTACGACCGGATCAGGCCCCGATCGTGCAACTGCTGGACCCGATCCGTGACCTGCAGGTGCCGGCGAATGCTGTGGTTTCGTTGCTCGCCCGGGCGGAGGATCCGGACTTTCTGCTTCGTTCGGTGAAACTGAAGATTGAAGTCAACGGAGAACCACGAAGTCCGGAGCTGCTGTTTGATGCCACGCGGAATGGGCTGAAGAAGTCCTGGAGCGGTCAGTGGGGATTTCGCCTGGAGCCACTGGGACTCAAAGAAGGGGATGTGGTGCGTTATCACCTTACCGCACGTGACAATAATCCGCCACTGGGAAGGCAGTCGCGAACGGGGACGCTGCAGTTCAATATTATGCTGCCGGCCTCGCAGAAAGAAATTGATGAACGTCTGCAGCAGGACAAAGAGATGCAGGATCAACAACGCCGCGAGATGGAACGAGAGGAACGGCTTGCTGATCAGTCTGAAACGAACGACCCGGACGCCACGGAATCCGAATCCGAAGCGGACACAGCAGACGACTCTGCTGATGGAGCGACGTCCGATGACGCGACGAACAATGAGACGACTGATGGCGGAGCAGACGGCAGCCGCGGCGGTAAAGGCGGTTCCAACGAAAACGATCCCGCTGCTCAGTCGAAGTCCGATACAGGGGAAGAGGGCGACCCCGGCCTGTCTGAGTCATCAGAAACGGGGAAGGAGACGTCGCCTGACAACCGTGAGGGCGGTAACGACAGTAAAGAAAGCAGCACGCCGGCTTCCGACGACGAGGCATTGCAAAGACTGCTGGAACGATACCAGGAGAAGGCTGAGCAGGAACCACAACCGAAGGGTGAGGGTAACGAACCGCAAGGTACAGGTGGAAAGTCGGGTGACAGCGAACAACCGAGCGATCGCGGCGCTGCTGACAGCAATGAGGCGGACTCTGACAAGCCAGATGATCAGAAGGTATTCGACGATGCCAGCACGGGGATTGACCAGAAAATGAATCCGGACGGCGGCGATACAAATTCTGAGGAAGGGGATTTGCCGCCTGGAACGGATCCTGATTCGCCCGACGCGAACAATGCCGGACCGGACGCGGGTACTGAGGATGGCGAGCCGACGGGGCCAACGTCTGAAGATCCCCCGTCGGCTGATTCGCCATCGACCGATCAGTCTGCCGATTCATCGGAAAACGGAGATGATTCGAAGCCTGAACAGGACGGAACGGGTGCAGAAACATCGGCCGATGGTGTCGATAAAGAAGAACCAAATGGTGAGCAGCAGTCGCCGAATGATGGTCACGAAGAAACGGAAGGTGAAGAGCAGGGTAAGGAAGGTGAACAGCAGGGCAAGGAAGGCGAACCGCAGGGCAAGGAAGGCGAACCGCAGGGCAAGGAAGGTGAACCGCAGGGCAAGGAAGGTGAACCGCAGGGCAAGGATGGTGGACAACAGGGCAAGGATGGTGGACAGCAGAGCAAGGATGGTGGACAGCAGAGCAAGGACGGTGGACAGCAGAGCAAGGATGGTGGACAGCAGA